>NZ_CABTML010000068.1:0-46636 GCF_902485895.1 uncultured Anaerobiospirillum sp.
TACCGAAATTTCAAGGTACACCAAGAAGGAAGAGGTAAAGAGAATTCTGCTAGAACGTCTCTCCGGTGCAACTGGGCATCAATAGGCTCTAGTTGCGACATAGGTAGTGAGGATACTAACCACCTATGCCGTCAACAGAGTGCGGATAAGTCCAATAAGGATGTGTAACTTTGAACAACTTTTTTTGGAACAGAATGAAGATGAGCGACGTACGTGTAAAGAGCGCTGAGGCTTTTGAGAAGCATTTTGGCTGCAAGCCTGAGTATCTTTGCTATGCTCCAGGCCGTGTGAACCTGATCGGTGAGCACACTGATTACAATGACGGCTTCGTGCTGCCATGTGCCATTAAGTTTGGTACTGCTATGACTGCACGCAAGAACGGCACCGATAAGATTCGTCTGTTAGCCATTGATATCAATGGTGAGACCGATGAGTTCACCATTAGCGGTGAGTATCAGGCTCACGAGAGCAAGACTTGGGCAAACTACTTACGTGCCATGACCTCCTTAATCGTATCAAAAGGTCACAAGGTTGAAGGTATCGACGTAGCTATTACTGGTGATATTCCTCTAGGCTCAGGTTTATCTTCATCTGCATCTTTAGAAGTTACTTTTGGTAACCTCTTATCCTCTATCTTCTCTTTAAACATTCCTCTGCAAGAGATTGCTCTTACTGGTCAGGCTTGTGAGGCTTTAAACGGCTGTAAGTGCGGCATTATGGATCAGACCATCGTTGCTTGCGGTAGCGCCGATCACGCTCTGTTAATTGACTGCCGTTCATTAGAGTTAAAGCAGATCCCTGTACCAAAGGAGTTAGACATCCTCATCGTTAACTCTAATGTTAAGCATGCCTTAGTCGGTGGTGAGTACAACGAGCGTCGTGAGCAGTGTGAAAATGCCGCTAAGATTTTAGGTGTTAAGGCTCTGCGTGATGCCACCATGGAAATGTTAGATGCTGCTAAGGACAAGATGGACGACGTAACTTATCGTCGTGCACGCCACGTTATCACTGAAGATGATCGCGTGCTTGAGGCAGTTAAGGCTTTTGAACAAGGCAACTTAGCCAAGCTTTCTGAGTTAATGTACGCATCTCACTGCTCTATGCGTGACGACTTTGAGATTACCATCCCTGAGATTGACGGCTTAGTTGAGATTATCCGCGAGGCTATTGGTGAGAATGCTGCAGTACGTATGACTGGCGGCGGCTTTGGCGGCTCCGTTGTAGCAGTAGTAGATCCTAAGAATGTAGAGAAGGTCAAGGCTGCTATCGATGAGAAGTACGAAAAGATTGCAGGTCGCAAGGCTACTATCATCGAGACCCATGCTTTTGACGGCACCGTCTTCACTAAGTTTTAAGATTTTTGGTCCATAAGTTAAACGTGAGGATCAAGTCTTCTAAGCTTAAGAACAAAGTCTAATGCTTAGACCAAAACACTTAAGTCTTAGCTAAACAGTCTTGAGTCTTAGCAAAACAGTCTTAACTCTAAGCTAAAAAGTCTTAATCCTTGCGTTTTTTAGACCAACAGCCGCGTGCCTTTTAAGGTTTTACCTAAATAGGCTGGCAACTATAACAATCATGCAAACATGAGTATGCATGCAAACATGCTCAAGATAAGTGCTAGGAAAAGGTGCTTTTAGGATTGGTTCAATCTTAATGGCTCCATATCCTATGCGGCATGCTTAGCCTCTGCATGAGTATCATCGGAATTTTCGGTGATCGCACAACACACATAAAACAACAACGCAGCTGATGCTGCACCTTTGGCCCTGTAGATGTTCATTCATCTCAGGGCCTTTTTAATGTATCAAACCTGAAATACAAGCCACTTTTCAAGGCAAAAATCAAAGCCACACCACAAGCCACGACACAAGGATACCAAGCAACAGCACAAGGCACGACACAAGGCTTTTAAGCAACTGCAAATGGCACAAAACAAGGATACTAAGCAACAGCACGAGCAGTTTTGTATTAACTGGATAGCTATCAAAATGGCTATACCATCGCGCTTTTGGTCAAGGGAAGTACAATTTACCTGCTAAGGAATGCACAGTCTTAGTCAGACGATCATTAGTTTAGATGTAGCGGATGCGATTCATCTCCGGACTCGCTTTAGTGTAGGTTGGGGCATTATCGCTAATTTATGGTAAAATATAATCGTGTCTCAGCTTTCTGATATTTATGCGAATGTAAACGTTTACACAAGCTTTCAAGCTAAGCTTTTGTAGAGCGTTATTGCTAGTTTTTGCAGAATGTAGAGCACGCTTGTACCTTTAAGATCTATCTTGCAAAGCCCATGGAATTAAGGCAGTACATGGAAATAGAGCCTCAAGGCTTAACAATGCTCAGATCATCAATATGTTTTACTTGAGGGTGTAAACGTTTACATGCTCAGGCGTAACAATACTCTCAGTGAGCATTGCGAGGCTTTGTGAAGTTATGGCACTGCTAAGCTCTAGCAGTTAGGTACAAATGCAGAACCACCTTAAGGCCAGTATCAAGCTCAATTGACCTTAAGTTTGGCTCTGATAAGTAATCAAGTGGCAGCACCAAGCTCAGCTCCTGCTTGATGTTTATAAGTAAGCATAGCTTGCTTACCATACATATCCTTTGATACTTAGTGCCGATGTTTACCCCGGCACTGTGGTGAATAGGCCTTGTAGTTGCAGCTGCGAGGCCTTTTTTTCGAGGCACAGCGACATTGCACTATGCCGTGCATTAAGCTAAATAGGCCTAATGCAAAGGCCAAAAGAGCAACACGTCCTTAATGATCTTTAGTGCTCAGCTTAACCACTGCCATCTCATATGCTACTTCAAGACCCAGCATAGCTGCCCGATAAACACGCAGCTACAGCACATATGAAGGTGCAAGCAGTGTCATCTAAAACAAAAGGCCCCCACAAAATGGTTTGCTAGGGCCTGGTTGTTAGCGCTACAGCAAGATACTTTGAAGTATCACACTATTTTGCTTGCGTGCTTATAGCATCGTTAGCAGTGCTCGAGTTCGTCAGTTGTGCTCTAGTTCTTATAGCACTGTCAGCTGTGCTTGAGTTCTTATCTCATGTCACTTGCTGCAATTAAGCATATAGCCGCAGCGCCTCATTGCTGTAGAGCTTTAGCGCTTTATAGCTTTAACGATGTGCGCATGGCTACTAAGCTTGGTCTTGCAGAGCTTTTTCGATACGAGCTACCACTTCTTCAAGGGTGGCGCGAGGGCAACCAAGGTTAATACGAGCAAATCCCGCAAACTGCTTGGAGAAGTTGGAGCCTTTAAGCAGTACCACACCGGCCTTGTTGAGGAAAAATGAGTACATTTCATCCTCAGAGGCAAAGACCGCATTAAAGTCAACCCATAATAAGAAGGTGCCTTCACGAGTGGTGATCTTAGCTTTAGGAAAGAGGGCAGTAAGTTTTTCTCGCAAATACTCGTCGTTAGCGTCGATGACCTTGTTGACCTCGTCAACGTAATAGCCGCAATCTTGATAAGCACACTTCATCATAGCGTTAGCAAAGAAGTTTGGCTCAGCAAGGCCGCTACGCTCAATTTCTGCAACCATTTGTGCTCTTACTTTGGCATTTGGGATGATAAGGTAAGAGGCGTGACAGCCCATCACATTAAAGGTTTTAGATGGTGCGTTAATTACGATGAGCTTTTGCTCAATATCACCTTTAAGAGAGGCACAGGAGATAAACTTGTGACCTTTGCTTACAAAGTCACTATGAATCTCGTCTACAAAGAGCATGAGATCATGGGCAATGCAGAAGGATGCAACTTGTTCTAGCTCTTCACGAGTAAAGACGCGACCAGTTGGATTGTGCGGTGAGACAAAGATAAAAGCTTTAGTCTTCTTGGTAACTTGCTTTTCTAAGGCCTCAAAGTCCATAACATAGCGGCCATCGCGCTCAACTAAAGCAGGCTCAATAATGTTACGGCCATTATTGACTGCAGCATCATGCAGTGGTGGGTAGTATGGTGCGCTTAAGATGATGCTGTCTCCAGGGCGCGAGAATGCCTCAACAAATAATGAGGCGGCCATAACAATGCGTGGAATATAGACAATACTCTGCTTGTCTACAGGGCAATTGTGGCGCTGTGCATACCAAGACTGTACGCCGCTTTTAAAAGCGTCGTTGAGCATGGTGTAGCCATAAAGGCCGGTTGCAGCAGCTTGACTAAGGGCTTTAGAAATTTCAGGAGGACCTACAAAGTCCATATCTGCACAGCCCATTTGAATGAGGTCCTTGCGACCTATCGCGTGAATCGGTGCATCCCACTTCCAACTGTCGGTGTTGCAGCGATTAATAACGCTTGTAAAATCTAACACGGGATTGTTCCCTCTGTTAAGGTTACTTACATTCTATACAAAGCAAGCAAAGAGCTATGGTAAAGAGCAATTAACAGCAAACGCCATAGTAGATATCATGGCAAAGGCCATACCCATCAAAGCGCTCTGCCGCAAATAAGCTTGTCATATAGGATGTAATCATCTATACGCTTCATGCATCATAATCCCATGTAGTGCCATCTAAAAAGCTGAATAAGCAATTCCACCAGCGTGTTTATCAACTTATAAAGCCAAGCTCGATAGCAATGAGTTTTTAGATGCAGCGTACTTATCAAAAAAGCCTCTCAAGTAAGTCCATCACATCCTCGGGCAATAAACATAAATCGCCGCACCTGTGAAGGCAATAAAAAACAAAGATTGCCCGGTATCACTGGCAATAAACAAAGCTTGCCGTGTACCAAAGTAAGGCATAACCATGCCTTAACTTTAGATGCAAACTATGGCTCAATATTTAGAGAGGCCCAAAATGCTCTTACTTAGCGCAGATACACTCAATCTCGACTTTAGCAGCCTTTGGCAGCTCTTTTACAGCTACGCATGAGCGAGTTGGGTAAGGCTCTGCAAAGAATGTGGCATAAACTTCGTTTACGGCAGCAAAATCGTTGATGTCGGTGATGAAAACAGTAGTCTTCACTACATCAGCCATAGTAAAGCCGCCAGCTTCAACTAAAGCCTTTAAGTTAGTAAGAGACTGCTTAGCCTGCTCTTTAATGTCAGATGGCATGTCACCAGTCTGTGGGTTTACAGGGATCTGGCCAGATACGAAGAGCATGTTAGCGCCAACTTGCATAGCGCTAGAGTATGGGCCAATAGCCTTAGGAGCATTGTCTGAACGTACAACAGTATTAGACATGTTCAACCTCAAAAAGAAAGAAAGTAAATCAATCTGCAGCTAGCCACTACTAAAGCGCACTCCACTACAAGCCCAAAAGCCATAAAAGCCTAAGGCCAAGATCGAGACGACCAAAAGGTAAAAAAAGCACACTTTGCAGCTAGCAATGCAGCCATTAGTCTCACAAGAAAGCTAGGCACAATCTTTAGTTGCCATACAGCTTTGCTGAGTTTGACTTGAATAAACTTTGCCACATCTTTTTACGCTGCGCAATAATGCTAATTGCTCTGTATCACTTTGGTGTTATGCATCTCAGACCACACTCATCTCTCATCCGCACATATATCATGTTACTGGCATAAATCTTAAAAAAGTTCTGCTCAAGACAAGAGCAAGCCTCCTTATGTCTGTGTATGTCTTTTACACCAAATATAAAGTTACAAAAGCCATGACATCCACTGCCAACTAAACCATCACCACGAAGTGCCCTCCTTGCAAAGCACCATGTAAACAAAAAGCTAACGGCCCTGTAAACAAAGGCAAGCAGCACCATGTAAACAAAATGCTAATGGCCCTGTAAATAAAGGCAAGCAGCACCATGTAAACAAAAAGCTAACGGCCCTGTAAACAAAGGCAAGCAGCACCATGTAAACAAAAAGCTAATGGCCCTGTAAACAAAGGTAAGCAGCACCATGTAAACAAAAAGCTAACGGCCCTGTAAACAAAGGTCAGCAGTACCTGTAAACAAAGGCTAGCGCCCCTGTAACAAAAGGCTAATGGCCATGTAAATGAAGTACTAACGAGATGGCAAGTGGGGAGTGTAGTGCAATGATGGCTTATTAATGGGGTTAATAAAAGTCTGTAACTAGAGTGATTATTGTTTAAGAAATAGGCTTGCTTAGGGCTTATACAAAAGCATGTGTCAGTGCTGCCATAATTATGAGTGAGTTTGCATTTATTGCTGATGTTTATGCGGTTTTATGATTATGTTGTGCTGAGGAGTGGGGCTGTGATGGTGGCTTTGATTATTGAAAATTGTATGTGATCTAGTTTTATACGTGGCTTAGTTGGTTTTGTTGCATCTATTTGGGTGGCGTACATGCTGATGGGCAGCGGCTTTACTAACTTTATCAATCTTGCTGTAGTTATGTTATTTAGTGCTGTTATTTGTATATCTATGCTTGGCTTGTAATTCACAAGGATGGTGAAAGTCGTGGCAGGAACATTGTGATAATCGCTTATGGAGCATGGTTTTGTAGATTTTTGGGTTGGAGATTAACGCTGTATACAAAAAACTAACAGCTTATTTACATGTAGATACAACGATTTAGATCATCTTTTGATCGAATGTGTTTATTTGGCATGTGATCAAGATTAGCGAGGGATGCCACAAAAATTTTGTGGATAATCCTGCAAAAAGTGTAAGGTTTGACAATCATTTTGAGCAAAACTATACAACTTTTCGTCATAGTTGATCATAGATATGACAAAGGTTAAATGTTGTATCTTGTATTGTGTGAAAATGCCGTATATACTGGCTTTTTGCGTGATTTAAGATTATGTTTAGAGTGCTAAAAGTGATCAGATGGAAAATATTGTAGCTAGTTAGATCACTTTTGCTTGTAGATATAGCTTTGTAAATAACTAGATGAAAAAGAGATGGGTGTTAGTGAGGTGAGCTTGCTTAGAAAGCTGATAAATAAAGGCTTTTAGAGAATGGTGCTGGATACAAGAATCGAACTTGCGACCTTTTGATTACGAATCAACTGCTCTACCGACTGAGCTAATCCAGCATAGACACAGGGCCAGAAAGTCCCTTGAGAAAGCGGCGTTATTCTAACAAACAGCTAGATGACTGTAAAGGTAAGTATGAGTAGGGCAAAATTTAACCAAGATCACACTAATGTTAAGTGAAGATTAAATGTTGATGCAATCATAACCAACGCCTTAAATTTTTGGGGCATTGAAAAACTAACAACTTATTTACATCGCAGTTAAAAACCTTAATGCCGCATATACAAGCAAATTAATACAATGCAACCATAAGCTGAATGCAACTGAACTAGTTGCTTGAAGCGTACTCATCTACCTTGCATGCTTATATAAAAAAATCATGATGAGTGGGCCTGTTAATTTAATCTTGCGATATGGCCAAACGCCTCACAGCTAAATAATCTAGTTCGTGTATGACCTCAGCTAGAGCTGACATTCTCGATATGTTGCGTAGAGTCGAGTCTGTATGCTGCCTGAGGTCACATTCTTAACAACTATCATCTCACACGCTTATTTCTATTCTAGTTACTAGGTTACTACTATCATCTCACACGCTTATTTATAGTAACTAGAATACTCTGTCATCTCACGTGCTTTTTTCTTTGTGTTTCTTTCTTCTAGTTCAAGCAATTGCTTAATTGCTTGCTAATTCTTAGTTTAGCTTAGCGTAACTTTGAGTGTATTAGACTTTCTTTGCCTAATTGTCTTCTTTTTTGTCTTTTTGTCTTTTGCTCACAACTATTGCAAAGTCACATCTTTAGCCACTATAGCCTTTACATGCCATTGTATGCCTATTTGCCATAGGCTATCATGCTAATAAAATATAGTCATAGCCGCACAAGACGTATGTATTAGTTGCTGCAACTAAATGTTGCGCTGATGGCACTTCATAACAACATGCTTAGCACAATCAAAAAATAAGGTGCCAAGGGATTCATCATGGAAGACACAAAGGCAGAGCACAATAAGAGCAAGCTCCAACAAGCTGCAGTTAGTGAGCACTCATGCTTAAACCCTGGCGATGACGTGAGATTTAAGACAGATGCTACCCATGATAAAGATAGCTCTAAGGTCAAAGAACGCCGCAAAAACAATGAGTTTTATGCCGATTTGTGGAATGCAGGAGGTGCCTTCTTTTGCAAAGAACAGTCTGATAGCTCTCATAAAGATGACTCTTTAGATCATGATAAAGAGGTGTCAGCAAGTGCTAGTGTATCTGAGGATCATGAGGCTAGCACCACTATAAATAAGAGCTCTAGTGATGATGGTGAGGGTGTCAAGCAATCTCAAGAAGACACTATATCTAGTGGTAGCAAAGCTCAGCGTGGCAGCAAAAATCCCTTAACCTTATTCCGTCGCAAAAAGAATCGTAGTGCCTATAAAGAGTTTGAAGATGGTCTGATTCCATCTATCTTAGTGCAAGAAAAGACCTTTGCCGACGATGACTACTCTAAGTATGCCGATATCGAAAGCTTATGCGAGTATGGCACAACATACTATGTACCAACCCCGGCCTCAGAGTCAGAGCAAAATGTAGCAGAGGAACGGGAATCAGCTGAGAGACTTAAAAGTGAGCTTGCCAAAGTAGACTCAAAGCGTCCTCATTTTTTATACTCGATTTCTACATATGGCAAGACCGCAAGTAGCGTCGATCCCACCTTAACCCCTTCTAGATTAGTTTCTGATACGCGTAACTTGCGCTCTAGTCCTGAAAAAGAAAAGGAGGAGAACAAGGAGCAATTAGCTCAAATTGGTCGCAAACAAGAAGAGCTTTTAGAAGATATCAAAGCTAGTAGTGTAACTGTAAATGAAGATAAGGGATCTTCTGATGATTTAAGTCATACCCGCACTAAAGCTAAAGAGTCTGAGGCTATACATAGAGCTAGTGCAGTTGATGAGACTCATAAGACGCTCGATATGCCACGTCGTCGTGGCAAGTTGTGTCTCTTCTTAGGCGCTGCGCCTGGAGCTGGTAAAACCTTTGCCATGCTTGAGGATGCGCTTAATCAAGTACGTAGTGGCAAAAAGGTAGTCGTAGCCGGTATCGGCAGCCATAGCAATTATGAGACTGAAGATTTAGTTAAATGCTTAAGGCAAGATGGTGCCATTATTTGTAATGGCATCACCTTAGAATATGGCAATAACTCAGAGCAAGGCGATGATGAATCGCACAAAGAGACTCATGACAAAAACTGGCCTTCAGATAAGTGGGGTATCGACGTTTTTGGCCAAAGCAAAGAGGAACATAGAGACGCGGACAATGAGCAACAAGACGAGTCTCATGCAACTAAGTTCAAAGAGGCTGGTAATACGGCCTTTGCTGATGTCTTTAGCTCATACTTTCAGTCTGGTAAAAAGAAGGCTGATAAGGATAATACTCGTAGCATAGCTAAGCTCTTTAAAGGTGAGAGCTCTTCAAGTAAGTATGTTAAGCCGAGCTCAGGCAACTTAGACTCTCAGTTAAATCGTCATTTAGAGTCAGATAAGAGTCAAGATGATGGCTATGATGCTCTAACCGTTGGTGGTATCGATTGGGCTGATAACTTTGTTGATGCAGTAAGTAAGGTCAAAGTAGAAGAATTAGAAGAGCCTATCAAGGTTAATGTTCAAAATGAAAGTGAGCGTAGGTCACTGCAAGTTGAGGCTATTATCGATGCTAAGCCTGATTTGGTGGTCGTAGATAATTTTGCCACTACCAATCCTCTAGGTTCGCCACGTAAATATCGTTGGCAGGATATTGAGGTATTGCTCAATGCAGGTTTAGACGTGTACTCAGCGCTCAATATTCAGCAGCTGGATACGCTTAATTTGATTGTTGCTCGCGTTACTGGTTGTAAGTCATCTTCAACTGTACCAAGCGTGATTTTTGATGCGGCTGATGAGGTGAGCTTTGTTGATACCTCCGCAGATGAGATCTTGCAGCGTATCAAGATGGGCAAGGTCTCATTTCCTGCTGAATGGGCTCCACACCTTGATACTTACAAAAAGAAGTCTACGCTTATCGCCTTACGTGATTTGACTTTACGTCAATTACGTCTGCGTGAGATGGCTCATAAGCGCTTTGCTTATCAGACCATCAAACGCGAGAATATGGCCATCTCATCTCCAAGTGATATCTTGCTTTTGCTCAATATCTCTTCAACCACAGAGACGGTCAAGCGCTGTTCTGATATTGCACGTAGCCGCGATGCTAATTGGCATTGCGTGTGGGTAGGCCATGGACGCGAGCTTACTAATTTAGAGCGTAAAACCATTAATGAGCTTTTAGAAATGGCTCAGTCACTCGGCGCTTCAACCGAGGTTTTAGTCGGCAACTATTACGATACTATCGTTGAGTACGCTCACTCGCACGATATTGTTACTATTGTAGTATCCCCAGAGCACAGAACACCATTTTTTAGAATGCGCTATGCCAAGTTAGCTAGAATGCTACCTGAGGCGAATATGCTCTTTTTGCCTTGCAGTACAAAACGTGTGGGCATACAAAAGCGCGCCAGTCTTTTCTTTGATGCCAGCATTAAAAATGGCAATGGCGTCCTGACAGCATTTTTATCTACCATGGTCTTGACGCTGATTATGTTCCCAGTCCAAGCTACGATGCGTCAAACGAGTATCTTTATGGTCTTTTTATTGATGACCTTCATGCTCTCGCTCAAGTACAACGTATTTACGGCCATAGCGTCATCCGTATTCTCGGTAGCGTCGTTTTATGTTTTCTTTAGACCACCTGTGGGTGTGCTCTATTTTGATGACTTTCAGATGTTCATGACGCTTATCATCATGTCTACTGTGGGTGTAATGACCTCACGTTTGATTAGTCGTAATGTACAGATCACCAATACCGCTCAAGCCAAAGAGCGCCATACTCGTATTTTGTACGATGCAGCTCGTTCTGCAGCCTTTGCTGTTGATGAACTGCGAGTCTTCAACTCTACTGCAGCGATTTTGCAAAGCGAGTTTAAGGTAGATAGTGAGTTCTGGGTATGTATGGATAAGAGCGCTAAGCTTGAGTGCGTGCGTCCTCGTCTTTCCAATGTTGACCCTGATGCATTGCAATACTGTTTGGTGATGAAAGAAGAGTGCGGTTTAGGTAGAGCGGTATTCTCCGATAGCCCATATCTGTATATTCCTCTCAACGTGCGCGATGGTGTGTATGGTGTTGCCGTAATGTATCCAGATAGTATGTCCGCAGACTCTCTACCTGAGATACAGCGTGTGCTCTCAACCATGGTCTCTTTAGTGTCACAAACCATCGACCGTCTGCAGTCTATTGAAGAAGCTCGTCAAACCATTGTGACCATGGAAGCAACTAAGCTGCGTAACTCTCTTTTGCAGTCGCTTTCTCATGATTTACGTACTCCTCTCACGTCACTCATGAACAATGCAGAGAATATGCTATCCAAGATTCGTCACCAAGAATACGATGCTGCAGAAAATAGTGCCACTGAGATCATCGATAGTGCCCAACGCATGATTACTCTCATGAGTAACCTGCTTGAAATGGCTCGTCTGCAAAATGATGCTGTTACCCTTAACCGTACCTGGATTCCACCTGAGGAGCTCATTGGTATGGCTAAGGCCATGCACAAGATCCGCCTAAAGCGCTATGAGGTTAAGACCATTATTGAAGATGATTGCCCAATGTTCTTTGGCGATCCAGTGTTACTCGAGCGTGTGGTGGCTAACTTAGTAGATAATGCCGCTAAGTATTGTCCTGCTGGCTCTATTATTCAGTTCCATGCCTGGGGAGATGAAGAGCATGTCTCGATTAGTATTGAGGATAATGGCCCCGGTCTGCCAAAAGATATTGAAGGTGCCTTACTCTTTGACCCATTCAAGCGAGGTCATGCTGAGAGCAACATCACCGGCGTAGGTTTAGGTCTAGCTATATGTAACACTATTGCTAAGGTACACGATGCTAAGCTGATTGCAGGTAACTCATCGCTTGGAGGTGCCGCTTTTACCTTAGTCATGAAAGCCGTTCCAATGCCTGAGCTTGAGGATGAAGAGGCTATGATGGAGAAGATCGCCGCAATGGAAGATATTGATGATGAGCTTTTCCCTGTAGACCATGAGCTCGACACCACCGCCCAAGATCTTGATGCAAAAGACCAAGCAGCAGCCGAGTCCAAGGTGCAAACACCACCAAAGGCCTAAAGAAAGCTCCACAATCTATAGCCCATATCAGTACACTCACCGCTATGATCCAGGGTAAAGGCGCACATAGCGTTAGCTTTCTTCTTAGTTAGTGCTGGGGCGTAATAAAGCAAACCAAACCAAACCAAACCAAACCAAAGCAAGCCAAAGCAAAGCAAGTCAAAGCAAGCCAAATCAAGGCAAAGCTGGAGCGGGCGATTTTATGTGCCTTGGGGGTGGATAGTAAACAAAAGTATACTTTGCTTAGGAAATTGGCTTTTTTATGCCACAATATGCAAAATTTGAATTCTGTACATGCTTATAGCTCTCTGGAGACATTGTTATGAGTGCTGCAACTATCTTGATTGTAGAGGATGAGGAACATATCGCCACCTCATTAGCAGGAGTTCTTTCCGATGAGGGCTATAACGTCTTTACTGCTGGTACCCTCAAAGAGGGCTTAGTGGAAGCTGCAACTAGATCACCTGATTTAGTAGTGCTTGATTTAGCGCTGCCTGATGGTGATGGTTTGGTAATATTAAAAGAAATTCGTGCTTACTCTATGCTGCCAGTGATCGTACTGTCTGCTCGTATCAATGAAGAGCAGAAGGTACAAGCTTTAGATATGGGCGCTGATGACTATCTGACTAAGCCATTTGGTATTAGTGAACTGTTAGTGCGTGTACGTGTGCAATTACGCCGCAAACAAGATGCTGCCGATCGTGAAAATGAGTCCATCATTAAGCTTGGCAAGGATGTCGAGGTTGATACTGAGCGAAAGGTAGTTACCAAGGGTGGTGAGTTGGTGCACTTAACTAAGCTTGAGCTTAGATTACTGCTTGTCATGCTCTCAGAGCCTGAAAAAGTATTAACGCAGCGCTACATCGTACAAAAGGTTTGGGGATCTGAGTATATTGAGCACCCTCATTACCTGCGTATTTACATGGGTCGTTTACGCAATAAGATCGAAGATGATCCATCAAATCCATCCATTTTGCTCACTGAATCTGGCGTAGGTTATCGTCTGGCACTCAAACCACAGGCATCCTAAATACGGCAATGCAAAGCTCAGTGGCTGTGCATTAATCAGCGTGCAAAATACAAATCCTATCAGGCACTTGCTATACTATAGGCCTTTTTCAATGGCTCATAGCCAGCCCTTAAGCATAGTGAGTAGTGCCAGGTGGGCATGGAATTGTATAAACAGCTCATAGCTTTTTTGCTGATAACTACATTTGCGTATATAGCAATGCTAACAAAAAGGATTTAGACATGTTAGACGACTATCGCCCAGTGATGCTCAATGCATCATACATGCTTGCTCTGTATGCAGTAGCCTATATCACCGCACCTTTAACGCCTAATGGCTATCTTGAGTACGGCATGCTCGCCATTGCCTCAGTATGGCTGTTTTACGGTGCCTTACTCTTACAAAGAGAGCATCGTCGTCCTAGCTCAGTCTTTTTAGGTGCTGCAGCCGTGATCCCATGGGCATTCTATGGCGAGCTGTGGTACATCAATAACAACAAAGAAGGCATTGATCCTCAAGTCTTTGAGGCCAATTTACAGCACGCCATCTTTGTCTATCAGTCATTTAAGTACATGACCTTAGGCTGTGGCTTCTTAGCCGCCGTAAAAGGCATGTATATGGCCGTGCGCGGTTTTGGCTCCTCACGCTAAGAATGAGGTCATTAGATCCTCGCGCTAAGAAAGAGAGGCATTAGCCCATCACGCTAACTAATTGATGCCATCAGGTCATCACGCTAAGTAATTGAGGGCATCTGGTAGTTAAAGTAGGGCATTTGAAAGATTAGCCGGCCGAAAATGCAACAGCCCCTGCAAGATCATGTCCTGCAGGGGCTGTTGTGTTTTGGCGATCTTAATAGCTGCAATCTGCAGCTATTTTGTATTAGAGATCGTCAACTAAAGCGGTGCTCTTAGCGTAGGCAGTAGAACGGGCCTCGAAGAAGTCGGTCTTAACCATGTTGGCGTTAGAGTACTGAGATACCCAAGACATGGACTCTGGCTCGCTCTCATAGCGGCTGTCGTAAGATGGGAAGCCAAGACCCATCCAGCGTAAGTTGCCAAGGTAGGAGATGTAGTCGGTGATCATCTCTTTGTTAAGGCCCTTGATGTTATCGCCGATAACATAGTGACCCCATTCGATCTCCTGACGAACGCCCTCTTGCATCATCTCGCGTAGCTCATCTACAGTCTCTTTGGTAAATAGCTCTGGATTTTCCTTTTGCAGCTCCTTGATGATGTTACGGAATAACCATAAGTGAGTGTTCTCATCACGGTTAATATAACGGATCTCTTGAGCAGAGCCTGGCATCTTGCCGTTACGGCTTAAGTTGTAGAAGAAAGAGAAGCCTGAGTAGAAGTAAATACCTTCTAAGATGTAGTTAGCCATTAAAACCTTAAGTAAGGTTTTAGGATCTTGATGCTCTTGGAACTCGTTGTAAAGGTTACCAATGAAGGTGTTACGAGCAAGTAAGTGCTCATCGTCCTTCCATTGGTACAAGATGGAGTTACGCTCATCTGGTGAACAGATAGAGTCGAGCATGTAGCTATAGCTTTGGGAGTGGATACACTCTTGGAAAGTCTGAATAGACAGGCACAGGTTAACCTCAGAGACGGTAATATACTCAGCAATACGAGGCAGGTTGGCTGTCTGAATAGAGTCTAAGAAGACAAGGAAGCTTAAGATCTTGTCATAAGCCTGCTTCTCAGCAGGATCAAGCTTTGGATAGTCCTTAACGTCATGAGAGAGGTTGATCTCCTCTGGAATCCAGAAGTTGTTCATGGCCTGACGATACCAATCAGAAGCCCAACGATACTTCATATTGTTAAAGTCGTTGAGGTTGGTAGTGTTGCCACCGATCATCTTCCAATTAGTTACGTTGGTGTCACCCTGTGGGTTAAACAGCTTCTTCTTGACGAGTTCCATTCTTAGGACCTTGACCTCTCGGACCAATCATTGGTCCATCAAAACTTGTGAAAAATACTAACTTGCGAGGCAAGCTAGGCCTTTAAAAACAGAGCCTCTAGTGCTAACGCCACAAAGCGTTCTCTAGCTGTAATAGGCTCAAAACAAACAGCTATTATAGCTTTTAAATTAAGTGTTGAAAATCTAGTATATATACTTTCCGTTGTGGTAGTGCGATCTTAAATATTTGGTTTTGTCTTAAATGCGGCATTTGCAGTTAAAAGATCACCATGAATGAAGATTTATATCAAAAGTCTATGATGGGGACAAAAGCATAAATTGGCATTAATACCAATGTGCAGAGCGTGTATTTTGTTTAAGGATCGCAGCTTTGCACTACGCAAGATCGCCGCAAGGTCATGATCTTTAATAGTCAAAACATAAACTCTAAAACAGCACAAATGTCTAAAGATCACAGGCGGAGAGTAGATGATCTTAGAGCAATGAATCAGAGCATGGCTATGGGTAAGTCAGACCCGATGAAAGATCGTGAAAAATAAGCTTATCTTGGAATAAGGGCGTGGAGTCTGTAAGAAGCGAGGGCTATTGGCCGTGCCTTTGAAGTGGGGGCGTGGGTAGGATAGGTGCTTGAAAAAGCAAAACGCCGAGACTCGAGGGAGTTTCGGCGTTTGTGAGATCGTTACTAGGTAGCTAGTAGTTTTGTGATCTTATGAGGCGCAGGATTCGCACTCTTCTACCTCAAGGGCCTTGGAGCGTACGTAGTAGATAGTCTTAACGCCACTTTCAAAAGCCTGCAGGTAAAGGTTTAATACCTGACGCATAGTGTAATCGTTGGTGATGTACAGGTTCATAGACTGAGCCTGATCGATGTGGCGCTGACGGATACCGGCAGCACGTACAGACCAGCTCTGGTCAATGTTGTGAGCGTTCTTGTACAGCCACCAAGTCTGCTGGCTGAGCTCTGGAGCTACACGTGGCAGCATGGAGCCTTTCTTCTCCTCAAGGAAGTAGCGATTCATTACTGGATCGATACCTGCGGTAGTACCTGCGATGATGGAGGTAGAAGAGGTAGGGGCGATAGCCAGTAAGTAGGCGTTGCGCATGCCCTGATGCTGTACGGTACGACGTAATTCTTCCCACTGTGGGCTGTTGTACTTACGCTTGATGAAGTACTGACCGTTTTGCCAATCAGAACCCTCAAAGTACTTATAAGAACCCTTCTCAGCAGCGATATCGGAAGAGGCGCGAATAGCGGCCATGTTGATACGCTCAAAGACCTTATCAGCAAAGTTTAAGTGCTCCTCGCTTTCCCACTTGATGCCGTGCTTAGCAAGCATGTGGTGATAACCGCTCATACCAAGACCGATGGAACGGTACTGGCGATTGGTGATCTCAGCGTATGGAGTTGGGTAGAAGTTAAGGTCGATTACGTTATCTAAAGCACGTACTGCAGTAGCAACTAAGCTATCTAAGTACTCACCATCCTGCACTGGGATGCGGCCTAAGGATAAGGAGGCTAAGTTACATACAACAAAGTCGCCTGGCTTAGTTTCAGTAACTACGCGAATCTCGCCATCTTCAGTCTTAATGGAGCGGCTAATTGACTCAATACCACGCATGTTCTGAGCAATCTCAGTACACAGGTTGGATGAGTAAATGCAGCCAACGTGGTGATTTGGGTTAGCCTCATTAACGATGTCACGGTTGAAGATAAATGGAGTACCAGTTTCAACAGCTGACTTGATGATGAGACGAACAATATCCTTAATGGCGATCTGACGCTTACCGATACGGCTATCGTGAACGCAGTCTAAGTACTTAGACTCCCACTCGTGACCGAAGAAGTCCTCGAGGCAATAGCCCTTAACCTTCTTGATCTCGTATGGGCACATTAAGTACCAGTCACCATCGATGTTCTCTTGTACTTGTCGCCAGAAGAAATCAGGCACACAAACAGCAGGGAACACGTCGTGAGCCTTCATGCGGTCATCGCCGTTGTTAGTACGCAGCTGCAGGAACTCAGGTAAATCGCGGTGCCACATATCGAGGTAAACAGCAACAGCACCCTGACGTACGCCAAGCTGATCTACTGCAACAGCGGTGTCGTTGATAAGACGAATCCAACGAACTACGCCGCCAGCTGCACCTTCAAAGTTACGAATAGCAGAGCCCATGGCACGTACTTTACCTAAGTACATACCCATGCCACCGCCAAACTTAGAAACCTGGGCAAAGTTATCGATAGAACGATAGATGCCATCTAAGCTATCAGGTACGGTGTCGATAAAGCAGGAGCTAAGCTGATGGAATGGCTTACGTGCATTGGCAAGAGTTGGGGTTGCCATGGTCACTTCCATCTTGGAGAGCATGTTGTAAAAACGCTGTACCCAAGACATACGGTTGTGAGTTTCGTTCATGGCAAGGTGCAGGGCGATACCTAAGAACATCTCCTGTGGAGTCTCTAAAGGTACGTGCTTATGTGAAGAAATCACATAACGCTTAACTAAGAGGTCAAGGCCTGCAAAGGTAAAGAGGTTGTCACGATCAGGAACGATAAAGGAGTAAGCCTGCTCAATTTCATCTTGTGAGTAGCTCTTTAAGATATACGCACCGTAAAGGCCTGCCTCAGTTAAGTAGATGAGCTTGTCATAAAAGCCACGTAAGTTGAGCTTTGATAGTTCAATCTCAAGATTACGGTGGAACTTGTGAGCAAGCAGACGGCCAGCGATCATCTCAAACTTTGGAGCAGTCTGAGTGGTCAGTTCGCAAGCAGCCTTGATAAGGGAGTTTAACTGATCGTTAACTGATGAAGATGGCTTGGATATAGAAACGAACTTAGCAGAGAGTACATTTAAGGAGTACTCAGGCTCTAAGAAGTCTTTTTGAATACGCTCAAGGCACTTGTCTAAAGTGAGATCGCCAGTGGCAGTTACTAAAGCAATACGAGCAGTACGCAGCTCAGAGCGCTTCTGACGATATAAGATGAAGCTCTTAGCAACAGCATAGAAGCCTTGTTCCATTAAGGTTTCTTCTACGATGTCCTGAATGTTCTCTACAGTCTTCTCGGTAGCCTTTTGGACTTTCTCCGTAATAACACGGACTAAAGACTCTTTTTGCTCGTCAGTAAGAACCTGACCGACATTGCCGAAAGCTTTGGAGATAACAAAAGCGATTTTGTTACCATCAAAGGTTGCGGTTTGACCTGAGCGTTTAATGATTTGCAAGGCTATCTCCTGACTGTCATGAGTGGCAAGCGCTTTAAGTAAGCTCTTGCACTTATGGGCATGACCCCCATCCTAAACAAGTAACATTTATCAGCTACACATGAATGCAAAAGCAAGTATTCAAGTGCATTGCTGACAACCAAAAAATCCATAAGCCCAAGCTTGGTGGTTAATTAACCATCAAATACCAACACTAAGAGTCATAGCTAAGATGCAAAAAGACAACTCTTTTAGCACTCTGAAGCCATGAAAGATCGCGGCTTGGAAGCACATTTAGTCAACTAAAGAGCATAGGTAAATTAGCGCCATGGATCTAAAGTTGAGGTGCGCATTATATATGCTATTGAGGCTAAAAGCTCCAATCATGGCTAAATTTAGCAACTGTCGTTTGCTCGCACTACCGAGCATGACTTAGATGATGAGCTCATCCTCAAAGGGCACTGATTCTACACAAAAATTGTCAGAATGCCTAAAGTCTAAACGAATAATCATATGAACACAAAAAGCAACAAAAGCCCGTAAATACGCCGTAAGCGAACCAAGGCTACTCTTAGAAAGTCCGATTTAATGGGCTTCAAATTTTTTTGAACTTTTTTGCTCAATAGACTGTTGACATTTTTCTCACCCTTACAGACTCTAGATATACTCAAGGTTTGCACATAGGCCTTTACAAAATATTATCAATTAGCACTAATGACCACAGATCGGACAACTTAGATCAAAGCATCTCCATCGCTTTGTAAGTGATTATGATGTGTTCTGCGCCATTACGATCAGAGATCGTGAACATGGCAGCCGAAATATTTCACGATAAGCGCATCACTGCATACTCGCCCACTGTTAATTGCTCCTCACTACGCGCCCAAAGCAAATACGGCACAAGCGCGAGCAATCAGCCTGTGCGCCTCATTTAGAACATATCAAGCACGGCGTGAGTAAACGGCACTTGCACAGTGATTGTCTGCAGTATTGCGAGTAATTAACAGTAAATGGCTTGAGAGGCATGTTCCGCAAGTGGTGGCTAATGCCACCTTTATATAGCTACATGCAGCTTCATATGTTTAGCTTAGATGCTAAAAGTCTGTTGCGGTGTGCTAGGCAATAAAAAGTTGGGTTGGGACGCTTTAAGCTGATAAATATGCGATTTTAACTTTTTGTTGCGCTGATCTTCGTTGGCGCTAAGATCATGCGCTATTCTTATGATCGCTGTGATTGACAGTTGTTGCAGGTAGCAAGCTATGAGACTTGGCAAGTGCTGTGAGAGTTTTGCTTAAGCCTCTTGCTTGCAAAAGCAACTAGTTTTGCTAGCATGGAGCGCATTCGAAGCTTTATAGATAGGACTTAGCTTAGATGGCAGTGATATTAGGTATTGACCCAGGTTCGCTTAAAACCGGCTACGGTGTGGTGAGTATGGTAGGTAATAAATTGACTTATCTAGGCTCAGGCTGCATCAAGACAGGTACAACTGAAGACCCACTGCATGAACGCCTCTTAGTAATATTAGAGGCGATTAGCGAGATCATTGATCAATTTAAGCCCGATCAGATGGCTGTGGAGCAAACCTTCGTGTCAAAGAATCCGCAGTCGACCATTAAGCTCTCTGAGGCACGTGCTGTAGCTTTAGTAACTGGTGCAAAGGCAGGTATTAAAGTATTTGAATACACTCCAACTCAGATTAAACAGTCATTAGTAGGTTATGGCCAGGCTGAAAAGAAACAGGTTCAGTACATGGTTAAAACACTGCTAAAGCTCTCAGGCAATCCTCAAGCAGACGCTGCCGATGCTCTGGCATGTGCTATTTGCCATGGCTATACCCATCAGGTATCTACTCTGATGAAGGCCAATATCAAAAATGGGACTAACTTGACTAATCCAATGTTGCAAAACTATCGGGTGTAGCAGCTTAGTCTCGTAGCGTGAAATACTACAATTTAGGGCGCTTGTTAGCGTCTTGCTTCAAGATGTATTCGTAATCTAAGGTTTAAGGTTTTTATCATGATTGGTTCTTTACGCGGAAAGCTGTTAGGTTTTGAGGGCATTAAGGCCTTGATTGAAGTTCAGGGCGTTGGTTATGAAGTGGAGATTCCAGGTAACTTACTTACTGAATTTGTTGTTGGTGAAGAGTGCTTTGTCTACACCCACTTTGTAGTCCGTGAAGATGCTCAGCTCCTCTATGGCTTTAAGAGCAAAGAGGCCCGTTTACTCTTTAGAGAACTCATCAAGATCAATGGCGTAGGTCCAAAGGTAGGTATGGCCTTATTATCTTGCTTTGACCTTAAGACCTTTATTGAGGTTATCAATCAAAACCGTATCAATGCCCTAATCTCCACCCCAGGCGTGGGTAAAAAGACCGCTGAGCGCATTATTGTAGAAATGAAAGATCGCCTTGATAAGCTGCGCATTATGGAAGCTGCTAGCGTATCCACCGTTGGAACCACTGCTGTTTCAAATGGCCTCTTACCTGAAGAGGAGAGCAGCGCTGATGATTCAACTAATGCAGCCTTTGTTTGTGAGGATGCAGTCATGGCCTTAAAGGCTTTAGGCTTTACCGACAAGCAAGCCATCCCTGCAGTTAAGTCAGTTTACGAAAATGGCATGACCACTGAGCAGGTACTCAAGGCCACCTTAGCCATCCTGAGCAGCAAATCCCGTCGCTAAGAGTAATTAACAACCAAGCTCGTTTGTAAGCACAAACGAGTCGCAAGAGCCGTCGTGTCGCCATAGCCTTTGGCATAATAAGAGCAATTAACAGCTGAGGCTAAAAGGAAAGCTTCATATGTGCTGCTAATTACGTTGGCTTATTAAATGTACTGCTATGGCTTTTGTCAGAAAAGTTTGGCACAAGTACATCCTGATATAGGCCTCATTAGCCTCCGTGTGCTAAAATTTACAGCTCACTTAAGCAGCCTTTTTATGCCTAGGCTGCTTTGTTTTAGGTTAGCTTGTAATCTTCAGTTAGGAGGTTGATGTGGGAAAAGGTATTGTTGCTGATGCACTCGAGACTGAGGTTCAGCGCGATGTCAGTCCTGAAAAGACTGTAGAGGAAACAGTTCAAGAACTTCTCGACTCATCTGAAGACCGCGCACTGCGACCTAGAACTTTAAAAGATTACATCGGCCAAGAAGATGCCAAGCAACAGCTTGAGATCTATTTACAAGCAGCCAAGAAAAGAGGCGAGGCTTTAGATCATGTGCTGATCTTCGGCCCTCCAGGTCTAGGTAAGACCACCTTATCTAATATTATTGCCAATGAGCTCGGTGTTACTTTAAGCACCACCTCAGGCCCTGCCTTAGAAAAGAAGGGCGATGCGGCAGCTCTTTTAACCAACCTTGGTCAAAGAGATGTGCTCTTTATTGACGAAATCCATCGTCTCTCTCCAGTTATTGAAGAGTTTATGTATCCTGCGATGGAAGACTATCAAGTCGATGTGCTTATTGGTGAAGGCCCATCAGCTCGTTCAGTTAAGATCGGTCTGCAACCTTTTACTCTCATTGGTGCAACCACTCGTGCTGGTACCTTAACTTCACCACTGCGTGCTCGTTTTGGCATCATTTTGCAGCTGCAGTACTACTCGCCAGAAGAGCTCTTTATCATTATTAGTGCCTCAGCTAAGAAGCTCAATGTACCAATTGATAAGGAAGGTGCCATGGAGATTGCCAAGCGCTCTCGTGGTACTCCACGTATTGCCAACCGCTTATTAAAGCGAGTGCGTGATTTTGCTGAGGTAAAGTCGAATGGCGCGATCACTCAAGAAGTGGCTAAGCAAGCTTTAGATACTTTAAAGATCGACGTTGATGGCTTTGACGATTTTGACCGTGCTTACTTAAGATCTATGATCTTTGACTTCAATGGCGGCCCAGTTGGTATCGAAAGCATTGCTGCTACCTTAGGCTACGAAAGAGAAACCTTAGAAAACGTAGTCGAGCCATACTTACTGCAGCAAGGCTTTGTGCAGCGCAGCCGTATGGGACGTGTGGCCACAGACAAAGCCTATGAAAAGTTCGATGCTATGGATCGTTTAGCTGCCGCACGAGCAAATAGCTAATAGATCTGAAGAGCAAGATCTTGCACTAAGCACCTTTTTCAGCTGCAATTATTTCAGTAGCTTGTAGCGATCGAGCATCCTCCAATGCAAGCCTAAAAGAGCGATAGCCCATTTTTCTTTACCGATGTTATCTTAAGATAGGAGCGCTAAGAACTCTGTGGGCGTATCATGGTGCTTACATTTGATCTCGTGCTAGTGTCTTGATGCTTTGGCAAAACAGCCACTGAGAATATTGCCGAATTTGCAGGAGCCTCATGTGCGCGTGTACGTAAGTGTAATCTCATAGTGGTCTTGCTGTGATGGTAGCTCATGAGTTGCTTGGTTTTTAGGCTGTCATTAGATATTTGTATATTGTTGTTTAGGCATAGCAGGAGTTTGCGATGAGCCTTAATGAGTTTTCTTGTAAGTTTAGGGTTTACTACGAAGATACTGATTGCGGCGGCATTGTTTACCACGCAAACTATCTTAAGTTCTGTGAAAGAGCACGGACTGATTTTGTTCGTGAGGTAGTAGGCTACAATCAGCAACAACATTTAGATGAGGAGAAAAAGGGCTTTGTGGTCTCCAAGATCACCGCTAAGTTCATCTCTTCTGCAAAACTTGAGGATATGCTCACCGTAACTTGTGTGCCTGTGCTGTTGCGCCGCTCTTATTTAGAGATGTACCAAGAGATCAAAAATGACGCAGGTCAGGTGCTCTTTGCCATGCGCTCAACCATTGCGCATATCAACTTTGCATCTAATCGCCCAGAGGTAATTCCTGCAGATTTTTCAGACAAGGTTAAAGAGGTGCTCGCTCCTGAGGATTACAAGACTCTGTGCTAGCCCCAAATAATTACAAGAATTAGTGCTATGGCCTTAAAACAGTAGCACTTTTTCAAGGGCCGTAAGACGGTAGCACTTTTGCGAGGGCCTTAAGAGAGTAGCACTTTTGCTAAAGCTTAGATGCTGCTAAGTTTTGCCTAATAGCATCTTTGTATCATACAAGCATAAGATGGGCATTTTGCAGTGCTTGAAGTTCTGTACTCGGCTTGTAGTTTTGTACTCGTTTTAGTCAAGCTAAGATCTTTTCGCCTTTGGTTTTGTATCGCTTAACTTTGATCTTAGTGACCCTTTTGGTGCTGTCTTTGTCTATATGCTGAAAAAAATCAGCTAGTAAGCAGCAAAAAGACTGTACAATTGTTAGCTTTATTAGCTGTACATCATTAAGCGCAATTGAAGGGTGTGATCTTTTGTCACGATTCTGCAGTTGCTGTTTATAAAGACGGCATAGTTTTATGAACGCCACCAAAGCTTTGTGCAAGAGACTTTGGCTTGGCTTTGATGCTGTGCATCGAATAATGAAAAGAACGCTATTGCAATCCATATTATCTATGGGGCAGGCGATTCTAGTAGATACACTCAAATTTGCTTCATAGTGTGGAGAATACTGATTTATGCAACCTCAGGAAGCGCTCTCCTTTACCGAGCTGGTCCTTAATGCCAGCTTCTTGGTACAGTGTGTGATGCTGTTCTTATTAGGACTTTCCATTGCATCCTGGACCATCATCATTTCGCGTAATAATCAGTATCGCGTGGGTAGAGCCAAGGCTGATGCCTTTGAAGATCGCTTTTGGTCAGGTATTGACCTTAATAATCTCTACCAAGAGTGTATGCAGCGTCCTGATGATCTCGTTGGTTTAGAAGTTATCTACTCAGCAGGCTTTAAAGAGTTCGTGCGTTTAGTTAACTCAGGACCAGCTGATCAAGACGTAGTTATGGACGGCACATACCGTCAGATGAAGGTTGCTTGCTCACGTGAAGTAGAGTTGCTTGAAACCAATCTGCCAACCTTAGCTACCATTGGTTCTATCAGTCCATATATCGGTCTGTTTGGTACCGTTTGGGGTATTATGCATGCCTTCGTAGCATTAGCTGCAGTTAAGAACGCTACTTTAGCCATGGTTGCCCCTCCAATTGCTGAGGCGCTGATTGCAACTGCTATGGGTCTGTTTGCGGCTATTCCAGCTGTTATGTTCTACAACCGTTTCGTAACTAAGGTTGAGGCATTAGAGAATCGCTACTACAACTTCATGGATGAGTTCTCCACCATCTTAAATCGTCGTTTAGTAACCATTCGCACCCAGTTAAATCGTCAGCAGTTTAATCAGGACAATGCTCAGAACCAAGCACAGCCAAGTGCTCCAACTCCAGTTGCTGTAAACATGGGCTCTTCTCCAGATGGCAATGATTTAAGTGCAATGAACAACCTTAATGCCATTAATCCATCTAGACCTCCTGAGGGCGATAGCTACCAACAAGAGTATGACGAGCCATTTGATCAGTCTGATGAGGCTGCATCTATCGCTCAGGCTGTAGCTGGTCATAAGTCCAATCCAAATCCAGTTCAGGTGCCAAGCATTAAAGAGCAAGCCCGTCCTGCTGTGGCAAATCAGGATATGAATGCACAGCGTGCAGCTCAGCAAAATCAAAACCGCAGAGCAGCTGCTAACACCTTAGGTGGTGTGAGCGCCGCAAACCGCAACTTAAACCCTCAGCAGCTTAACGATCGCAATATGGCTGCAGGTTATCGCGGTGTAGTGCCTCCACGCAATGCTAGCAATAACAATGTAAATGCCCAGTTACCAGGCGGCCCTGCAACTGCAGTTAAGCCAAATCAGGGTTTAAAGCCTGAGAGCACTTATCGCTCAGGCAATAACTTTGATAACCGTCAGCAGCAAAAGAAGGCTGATGACGCTCCGCACTACATTTCTCCAGGTGGTCAGACTCCACGTCGCAATCGCCCATCAGGTGCTGATGGCCCCTAGAGTTTTTGGAGGTTAAGTAGATGGCAGACCGTGGTCGTAGACGTAAGAGCCGCACTGTAGCCGAGATTAACGTAGTGCCATACATCGATGTTATGTTGGTGCTGCTCGTTATCTTTATCGCCACCGCTCCAGTAGTAATGCAGGGTGTAACAGTTGATCTGCCTCAAGCTGAGGCTGAGGCTATGAATGAAGATCAGCGTACCCCAATTATTGCGACTGTAGATAAGGCAGGTCAGTACTTTGTTAGTGTCGATACTCAGAGCGTTAAGATCCCTGATCTCGATACTGTAGGCAAAGTAGTTGCCGAAGAACTGCGCAAAGATCCTAACCGTCCTGTAGTGGTTCAAGGCGATGCCCAGGTTGCTTACGATAGCGTCATTCGTCTAATGAATGCTTTAAAGCAAGCTGGCGTACAAAGCGTAGGTCTAGTTACCGACCCAATTCCTGTAGTGGGTAAATAGGCAAGAGCGCGTTTGTACTACCAAAGCTTCAATGCCTACCCAATTTAGGTAGCTAGTAAATAGGCAAGAGCGTGTTTGTACAAACAAAGCTTCAATGCCGACCCATTTAGGTAGCTGGTAAATAGGCAAGAGCGCGTTTGTACAAACAAAGCTTCCATGCCCACCCATTTAGGTAGCTGGTGGACAAGCTTGCAAGCTTTGGTGGTACTTTAGGTTTTTAGTTAAATGGTGGAGTAGTCTGTGAAACTCGGAATTGGTCCAGCGTTTGTTATAGCTTTGGCTATTCACGGCGTTCTGCTAGCTGTTTTAGCGATTAACGTGTCTTTAGACAAACCTAAGCGTCCAGAAGAAAAGACCGGCCAAATCATGCATGCCACCATGGTTAATGTGCCCCCAGCTAAAGGATCACCACAAGGCAAGCCGCCTCAGCAAAATAAAGTTCAAGATACTGCCAAGCAAGCGGCTGAAGCTGCAGCTAAGGCCAAGGCAGAGGCTGCAAAGAGAGCTGAGCTTGCTAAACAAGTAGAGGCTCAAAAGAAAGCTGAGGCCGAACGCCAAAAGGCTATTGCGCTAAAGAAAGCAGAAGAGGCCAAGAAGAAGGCTGAAGAGGCTAAGAAGAAGGCGGAGGCTGAGGCTAAGAAGAAAGCTGAGGAAGAGGCCAAGAAGAAGGCCGAGGCTGAAGCTAAGAAGAAGGCTGAGGAAGAGGCAAAGAAGAAGAAAGCCGAAGAAGCTAAAAAGAAAGCAGAAGAGGCCAAAAAGAAGGCTGAGCTTGAAAAAGTAGCTAAGCAAATGCTTGAAGACCAACAAAAGCGTCTTGAGGCACAGCAAAAAGAGCAGGCCGATGATCTTGAAAGTGATCTTTTAGGACAGGTTCATGGTACTAATGATGGCGTAGGTTTAGGCTCTGGTACTGGTTCAAATGAATCTCAGACTTATGGTGCTAAGGTTCAGCAGTTAATCGAGCAGAACTGGCGTATTGATCCATCGATGAATGGTAAGAAAGTAGTGGTGACTGTATCAGTTGATGATGGTGGTCAAATCTACAACTTAAAATGCGATGGCGATAAATCAGTATGTGCTAGTGCCGTCTCTACCCTTAATCTAATTGGTATGTTGCCTCGTCCTCCACAAGGATGTAAGGACTGCAGCACTATCGTGATCACCATGACACCAAAGATTTAGTGCTGCTAACGTAAGCTAACGTTAACGACTAATTTACGCGCCATTGCCCTTAAAAGCAGTGGCGCTGTTGTATGTGGTTAACAACAAACAACAGTAGCATTTGGTCTTAGTAGGCAAATCAATAATCAAACAGCTGCAGCTATTGTAGTTTCTTATCATATGGCTATGCTTAGGTTTAATGAATCAAATTATTAATTCTAAGCAGAGGTAAAGGTATGCGAGCAAACGAAAAGGTCTTGCGTTTTGCGGCAATTCTTAAAGAAGGTGGTATAGCTCGATCTAAGGTATGTCCAATATCCACTGAGGCATTTGCGTCCTTATCAGAGGAGTTTTTTGCAACGAGCTAGAAGGCGCAAGGAAGAGTGCGGAGTTGATGCACAGCTGGTGCTTGCAGAGGCGACGGCAATCTATGAAAGATTGAAAACTTATGACCTAAGCTCGATCCATGCTCTTTTAGAAACAGTAAATTCACGGATTAAGGATGCAAGAAGTCCAGGTCGCGTAGTATATCCTGTGCATATAGTGCATATGGTAATCATGATAGCAAGGTGCTTTAACCTCAATAGTGCAAATGAGATTGCAGCTTTCTATAACGGCTACAATCTAATACTTCAGCTACTTATACCGGGTATGCCTTCTCCATGTAACTTCATTTCAGGGTCTACGATTAAGCTTGTTCGCACTCTTAGCCCACAAAGAGATGCCGAGCAATTATACGAAGAGTTATATCCTTCGATAAAAACCATTACTGATGACCTTTTTAGCTTCAAACCTCAGCTAAATGTAATCATTTATGAGAATGGAAATAATTAGATAACATGCGATCTGATTCGGTGAGCCCCCACTTATTAATAATGGCTTTTGTCTTTCACACTGTATGAGGGGTGTTTTTAGTTTTTCTGACAAAGCCCTTGTCTTGTGAGAACGTGCCAAATTTGTGTGCACACATGATAAGAATTGCTTACAAAAGGCTTATACCCGACTTTAGCACTTTCTAAGAAGCAATTGTAGCGATAAACCGCATGCAATTGCATTTTTTGGGGTCTTGATAATCCACTAGAATGTAGATACAAAAAAAGGTTATACAAGGGTTAGTATGTATATTTCAGTCCAAACAAGAAAAGTCAAAGATAAGGTTACGAAGTACGTATATCTATTGGAAAGCATTCGCGATCCAAAGACCGGCAAGAATACTAAAAGAAAGATTCAGAACTTCGGAAGACTGGATGTACTTGAAAAAGAGAACCCTGGCTTTCTTGACGAGCTCAAGAAAAAGTACAAGTCGCGTGAAGACAGAGCTAAGGAAAGGCAAGCTTTAGCCGTGCGTAATGAGGAATACATCGACTCAGATGCGCCTGATGCTGATTTGTATGAGTCATATTCACAGTCTTTCATCTACGGACATTTTGTACTTAAGCGACTGTGGAGCGATGTGCTTAAAATGCACGATCCGCTGA
Organism: uncultured Anaerobiospirillum sp.; assembly: GCF_902485895.1. NCBI lineage: Bacteria > Pseudomonadati > Pseudomonadota > Gammaproteobacteria > Aeromonadales > Succinivibrionaceae > Anaerobiospirillum > uncultured Anaerobiospirillum sp. The sequence continues at coordinate 28,210 of NZ_CABTML010000068.1, forward strand.
CCTATCTAAAGAATCAAAAGTACAAGACCGAATTAGATCTAAACGCCTTAGTTTCTACTTTGGTGTTTAAAAAGGCATTAGGCGGTAGCTCTTTACAAGCTACATACAACAACCATGCTCATTTTTTAGGAACGACAAAAGAGCCACTTTCTCTTTCAGACATGTACAGTGCTTTAGATATCATCCAAGAAAACAAGGACATGCTGATTGCTAGAATAAACCGTGCAATTACTCAGAACTACGGTGAAGATAGGTTTGTTTTGTTCTTTTACGAGGTAGCTAATACTAACAGTCAAGCTCAAGAGAACGGTTTTGAGCATCAAGCAGGTTCTGTATTACTTGTCATTGATAAATATGGTCTTCCTGTGGACTATGATGTCATTTCAGGCAATGAGTCTGAGGTTCACACATTAAGAGAAGCCATAGAGGGCTTACAAGCAAAGTACGCCATCAACAACGCAATTGTTGTTGCCGATAGCTATCTAAACTCTGAACAAAATCTGAATATGATAAAGAGCTTAGGAATGGGCTTTATCGTTTTGCATAAAGTATCAAGCCTAGGCGCTTATGAACAGAAAATGCTTGATTTAGAGGGCTACCAAGACATTTATGAGAATGACCCATGCTCAAAGTACAAGATAGTTAGCGACTATACCCATGAGTATACAGACGGTAGTGAGATTGCAAGCAACTTAATCTTCACTTTTGATGAGCAAAGTAAGAAGCGTGATGATATTGCTATCGATCAAGCGGTTGCCAAAGTTGAGCAGATGGTTAAAGACAAAGCCAAGATAAACTATTTAAATAGTTGCTATGCTGCTTATGCAATAACAAAAGAAAGCAGTGACGGTCGTGAGATTAGCGGTGTTAATCATGACTATGTGGCTAAGCAAAGGGCGATTGCTGGATACAGATGCATGGAATTTTTAGCAGTAGAAAATGGCGCTGGGGTAGCTAAGATAAGTGTCAATCAGGTTGCATCGCTTTACGGTCAGCTTAAGCATATTGAAGATTGCTTTAGAATCATGCAGAGCGATCTTGAGATCATGCCGGTGTTTGGATATACATCCGGGCATATTAAAGCACATGTACTACTGTGTTTCATGGCTCTGACACTAGTGTGTTTACTTAAGAAGAAACTGCATGACGAGGGTCATTTATTAAACCTTGAGCAAATCATAGAGGTTATGAACAATATGACTCTTAGCAAGACTCAAATCAACACAAATACTGAGCCTGTATACATCGTAAACAAGGCGATAACTGACGATAGAACTTACAGAGCTCATGATGTTGCAAATGAAGGCCTATTAAAAGAAGTTCCTTTGAAGTATGCACAATTTGCAATTATGCGTGCAGTAGGTTTATACCGTCTTCCGTCAGTGGTATCCAAAACCACTCTCTCTGGGTGCTTGCGAACTAAATTCCCGCTTAAAGAAGATGGCTCAATCTACATCTAAGGTCTAAAGATTGGACAAATTTAAAAAAGCTAACCCGTGTCTGCTAAAAGGCAGGTCTGGAGTTCTTTGAATCGAGGTATACAAGCTCTTAAGGGAGCAATCAGGAGTGCTTGGTGGCTAAGTAATTAATTAGACTCTGCTCAAAAGCAGAGGCTGCATAGGTGGATACAGTACCTCTTCTTTTAACTAAACAGATGGTGACTTTGGTGTCGTGAGGAGTTTTATGCAAAGGTTTTTCAACTATGAGAGTATTGTCTAATTGGTATGAGTAGTCATAGCCTACAGCAAGAGCGTTAGTTTTTAATATTAGCTCAGTTAAAAGAGCCTCATCAGAGGTCTCAGCAATGATATCTACCTCTTCTTTATATTTGTTTAAAATCTCATCAAAAGATTTAGTAAAACAGCTATAAGAGCGACCTTTGCCAATAATCTTTTGGCCCAGTAGGTCTTGAGGAGTAAGCAGTTCTTTGGTTGCTAAAGGATGGGTAGCAAGCATTCTAACTGTATATCTGGTATCGAACAAAGGTATAGCCTCAAAACGTTCTTCATCAAAAGGGCCATACACTATAGCTAACTCACACTTACCTGCTTCTAAAGCTAATAAAGCATTTTCGTCAGTACTTTCTACTACACTTAAGGTGATTCGTTTTTCTTGATTAGCAAACTCGACCATAAAGTCAGAGCCAATATAGGAAAAAACATGATCTAAAGCATAAATCATGAGCGGGCGACGTGGAAGTAGCTCAATATTTCTTAATTTTCTTATAGCTGCAAGCTCTATGGCTACTTTTTGAGCATGCTCTTTAAATACATAAGCAGTGGTAGTTAGTGTAATGCCTCTAACTTCTCTAATAAACAAAGCTGTTCCTAATGAGCTTTCTAAAGCATTGATAGCTTTGCTAACTGCTTGACGAGATATGCCTAATTTATCGGCAGCACCTTGTAAGCTACCTGCATGGCAAACGGCTAAAAAGATTTCTAAATGATGTAGGTTCATCTGCTTTTCCAGCAACCATATGGTTGCGTATTATTTCATGTTAGTTGCTTTTCATAGTAATGATAGCTTTATAGAATTTTCTCATCACTTCATAGCTGTTTTCGTTAGTGAGGAAAATGTATGTTAGTTCAGCAGATTAGAAATGCTACTGTAAAAATATCCTATCAGAATAAGTCTATACTAATAGACCCATGGTTAGCGCCTCAATATGCTTTAGGCTCTATTGCACAGATGGTACCTAATGTATTTAAGTTGCAAGATAAGATGAAGGCTAATATTCCTATGCCTATTGCTCCTTTGCCTATGAGTGTTGAGGAAATTTTACGTGATGTTGATGCCATTATTATTACCCATATACACCCTGATCATGTAGATATGATGCCTAATGGTCATATAGGTGATTGCTTACCTCACGATCTTCCTGTTTTTGTACAAAACGATGAAGATGCTAGCATTCTGAGGCAAAATAATTTTAAAGATGTTAGAGTTTTGTCAGCACAAGGCACTGACTTTGAGGGTATTGCTATTACTAAAACCCCATGTCGTCATGGAACAATTGAGACTTGTGGTCAAGCTAGTGGCTTTTGTCTTGAGTCCTATCAAGAGCCCAAGTTTATGGCTTGTGGTGATACTATTTGGTATTCAGAGTTGCAAGAGGCACTACGTAAACATAATCCTGAGGTTGTACTGCTAAATGCATGTGCAGCCGAACTTGAGGGCTTTGGTAGGCTAATTATGAACGATGAAGATGTAGCTTGTGTAGCTGCAACCTTGCCTGAGGCTCATCTTATTATTTCTCATATGGATACAGTAGCTCATGCCTCAATAAGTAGGTATGAGATGAGAGGCTTGTTAACTAAGAGACAAATAGCAAACTTTATTATCCCAGAAGATGGAGAGTCTTTTAGCTTCTAAAATCTCCATAAATCCTTTGGTACTGTTTAGCTTAGCTTGGTCATCCTAATTTAACTGCTGATATTATTGCCGACAATAGCCTTAGTCTTAGATTTGTCCTGAGACTGAGGCTTTTTAGTTTTAAAGAACTTGAAAATTAAGTAAGGTTGCTCCCATCAAGTTGCTTTAATCCTAATAGTGCATATTAGATCTAGAGTACCAAGTCAAAGGGACGTTTTTAGTTTTTTCTGACAAAGCTCTTGTCTTTTAAGATCGTGCCTAATTTGTGTGCACACATGCTGCGAATTGCTTACAAAAGGCTTATAGATAAGGCTTTGCTCAAATTGCCTAGATATTACACGTTGTCAAAGTGATTGCACCAGCTTGGGCAAGTGATGGTGTACAACCAACAAAATTGCACTTTAATATGACGCCAAAGCCGTTTGCTTTGTTAAACTATCGCTACTGTATTGTCAAAGTGGGGGATCCATGCGCTTTATTCGATTCATAGGCGCTGCCTTGGCATGTCTTGTTTTAATGACAAGCGCACAGGCAGCACTACAACTAGAGATCACTGGCGGTATCAATGAGGGCCGTCGTGTCGTAGTGTTACCGTTTAAGACTACAGGTCAAGTACCTGTTGATGTTAGCGGTATCGTCAGTGCAGACCTTACCCGTTCGGGCAAGTTTGCTGCAGTTACTTACAATCAGCTGCCGCAAGGTGCGATTGTAAATGGCGGTGTAAACTTCGACGTTTTAGCCTCATCCGGTGCTGAAGCAGTGGTTTCAGGCGAAGTTGTTCCTGTAGCTAATTCTGATAAGTTCCAAGTGGTTTATCAGATCTACGGTGTACAGGGTGCTAACAAGGGCAAGCCATTAACCGAGCGTCGCGGTGTTACTGCTAACGCCCGTCAGTTACGTCAGGCTGCTCACTTAGTTTCAGATCGAACCTATGAGTTATTAACCGGTCAGCCAGGTGCCTTTAGAACACGTATTGCTTATATCGTGCACCGCTTTGGCGATCGCTTCCCATATCAGCTCATGACCTCTGATTATGACGGATATAATGAAGTAGCCATTCTGCGCTCTACCGAGCCAGTAATGACTCCAAACTGGTCTCCAGATGGTAAGCGTTTAGTGTATGTATCATTCGAGCGTAGAGCACCAACTATCTATGTTCAGGATATCTTCACTAAGAAGCGTACTAAGCTTGCTTCATTCCCAGGCTTAAACTCTTCACCAGCTTGGTCACCAGATGGCAACAAGATTGCATTTACTCTGTCTAAGGACGGCCAGCCAGAAATTTATTACTACGATCTGGTAACCTCTAAGTACCATCGTGTAACTAACAACCGTGCTATTGATACTGAGCCATCTTGGTCATCAGACTCTAAGCGTATATACTTCACCTCAGAGCGTGGTGGTCGTGCACAGATTTATGCTGTGGATATTGGCACTAACGAAGCTGAGCGTATTACCTATCAGGGCGCTATGAATTTATCAAGCCGTCCAATTCCAGGTTCTGACGCTCTGATTGTTATCACTAGACAAAATGGCTACCGTGTAGCTCGTGTAGATAAGGATGGTTCCATCTACATGCTGACTACCTCTAACTTAGACGAGTCACCTTCCGTTGCGCCTAATGGTTCAATGGTTATTTACTCAACAGTTTACAAAGGCCGTAAGGGTCTAGCTCTTGTTTCTACCGATGGTCGTTTCAAGGCAAATCTTCCTTCAAGCAACAACGGCGAAATCAGCGCTCCATCTTGGGGCCCATTGCCTGAAAAATAGGCACTTACTGATATCTAGCTTATTGCATACAGGCAATTAAGGATTTTTTATTATGAAGATGAGACATTACTTAGCATTGTTTGCAGGCGTAATGATGTTTGGCCTGACAGCTTGCTCCACCTCAACCGAAGACGGTGCGTTGATTGAAGATGGCAATGGCATGGATAACATGTCAGGTGACGTATTCGTTGAGGATAACTTAGGTTATGGCGGTATCGATGAGAACGTTATGACCGGCGTTGATTCATCTGGCGCTTTAGTAATTGGCGATCCAAATGCACCACAAGGCGGTCTTTACGATCCTAACTACTCAGGCCCACAGGCTCTGCGCGAGAACAACACTGTTTACTTCAAGTACGACTCTGATCAGATTCAAGATCAGTACGTATCTGTAATGCAGGCTCATGCTCAGTACTTACGTGATAACCCAGATTCTCGTATCATCATCGAAGGTCACACCGACGAGCGTGGTACCCCTGAGTACAACATCGCTTTAGGTGAGCGCCGTGCTCGTGCTGTAGCCCGCTACATGCAAAACTTAGGTGTTGATGTAAACCAGCTCTCTATCGTTTCATACGGTGAGGAGAAGCCTTTAGACCCAGGTCACGCTGAGGCTTCATGGCAGAAGAACCGCCGCGCTGTTATCAACTACTAATACCTTAGTGCTCAATAAGTCCTGCAAAGGCATCCTAACTTTAGATGCCCATGCATCACTTATCTAGCAGCTAAGATTCCCCGCAAAACCCCCGTAGGCAAAGCTTTCGGGGGTTTTGCGTTTTTAGATCCTGTTATTTGCAATTGCCATCAGTCCAGCACCCCTCAATAACACAAGCACCACCGCTATCCACATCCAAGGCCAATGAGCATCATTTTCTAAAAGAAAAGTAAAATCAATGCATCCCTTCTTCACCAAGCAAAGCACAGTCAGTGCATCCACATCCAAGCCTGTCCAGCCAAGCTAAGCAAGCCCAGTGCACCCTCAACCAAGGCTGTCCAACCAAGCTAAGCAAGGCCAGTCATATGCCATCAAGCAAGCCATTCAAAGCTAGTCGCATGCAGCAAGGAGATCCATTCTGGCAATCTAAGTAGAGCCAGGGCATTTATGTTCAAGACTAGCAAAGGCATTTGTATCCAAGGTTCAGTGCGGCCAATAAGCAATATCCGACTAGCACTCGTTAGGTCTTAATAATGGTGCATTAACCATACGTTTGAACGGCTTTTGATGTGATTTACTTCCTATTTTGGGCTAAATGAGAGCAAATACTGCACTTTTATTTATCAAAGGGCATTTTTCTAGCACCGAAAAAATGCATGTAGTTATAGCGCATTGACCAAAAAAACTTCAAAAGCTTACAGTTAAAACACATTCGGTAATCAATGTATTCATAACACTGCAGTCGCTTAGGCGACGTAGGCTGCAAAACTAAATGTTGCTTGCTGTACCCCTCAGTTAATACTACTTAATCCAAGGTAGCCAAGTGTTGATTGCTCTGATGAGTTAGGTAGGAAAGCGCAGCGGCGCATTGCGAGAAAAGAGCACTGTTAATGTGCATCTAGTGGAGATTTTTCATGAAAACCAAAGCTTTAGTAGGCAGCCTCTTTGCTGTCACACTCTTCTTAACTGCCTGCGGCGGTGACGATAACCAAAAGACCGCTCAAGCTACTTCTGCTAGTGAGCAGGTCATGAAGGTAGGCGTTTGTCCAGGCCCATATGGTTATATGGTTGAGAGCGTGATTGCCCCGCTATTAACTGAGGAAGGCTACAAGGTTGAGGTCATTACTTTTAGTGACTATGTTCAGCCAAATTTAGCTTTAGATAGCGGTGATATCCAGGCTAACTTATTCCAGCACCAGGCTTACTTTGACAATTTTGTTGAGACTCAAGGCGTTAAGCTTGAGTCAGTTATTAACGTCCCAACCTTAGGCATGGGCGTATTCTCAGCTAACATCAAATCATATGATGAGCTTAAGGCCGGTGACAAAGTAGCTATTGCTAATGACCCAGTTAATCTTGGCCGTTCTTTAGATGTGGCGCAAAAAGCAGGTCTTATCAAGCTCAACAAGCAAGTTAATGACAACAAGGCTAGCATCGCTGATATCACTGAGAACAAATACTCTCTTGAGTTTGTCCCAATGGACGCAGCTCAGATTGCTCGCTCTTTAGATTCTGTAGCCATAGGCTTTGTACCAGGCAACTTTGCCTATGCTGCTAACTTAGATTTTTCTAAGGCCCTGAGCGTCGAGGACGTTAAAGAGCCAATTAAGAACGTAGTAGCTGTCAAGGCCGACAACAAGGCTTTAAAGGATCTCTTTTACAAGGTCATCCACTCACAAAAGTTCAAAGACGCTATTGTAAAGGATAGCAAATTTGATCAATTCACCCGTCCTGTATGGTGGGATGAGGTAGCGGCCACCGATGAGTCCGCTGACACCGCCGCTGACGCAGCTGCCCCAGCTGCAGATGCCGCACCTGCAGATGATGCAGAGGATGCTGCAAAGGGCGACAAGACAGCCATGATGTTCTCTCCTAAGTTTGCTGAGACCTTAGTTAAGGTAGCAGCCTAATATTACTGATGCTTTTAAGGCCATATTAACGTAAAAGACAGAGGATAGGTCTTTGATGTGGCCTAAAGCAAGGCTCGTCTAAGTAATTGTAGTGCAGTCATTAAGGCAGAGTGGGGATATCTATGTCCTTAGCTGTCGTGAGCATTTGTTTTTTGATGCGTATGGCTGCACTTAGGAGAACATCATGATCCGCTTTGAGGATGTTTCTGTTAAGTTTGGTGATTATGTAGCTGTTGATAACGTGTCGCTGCATATACAAAAGGGCGACTTTTACGGAGTGCTAGGCCAATCAGGTGCTGGCAAATCAACTTTAGTGCGTACTGTGAACTTGCTGCAAAAGCCAAGCTCAGGTCGTGTCATAGTTTCAGGTAAAGAGGTAAGTGACAAACTAAGCGCTCAAGAGCTTAGTGCTATGCGCCTTAAGATCGGTATGATCTTTCAGCACTTTAACCTCATCAAAAATGCCTCAGTTTTTGAAAATGTAGCCTTCAATTTAAAGGCTTGTGGTGCAAGTCGCTCTGAAATTGAAGAAAAAGTCCCTAAGCTCTTAGCTTTAGTGGGACTGTCAGGCAAAGAGAGTGTCTATCCACCATCACTATCAGGTGGTCAAAAGCAACGTGTGGCTATTGCACGTGCCTTAGCTAATGATCCTGAGATCTTACTGTGTGATGAGGCTACTTCAGCTTTAGATCCTGATACCACAGGTGAAATCGTAGCTCTGCTTAAAAAGCTCAAACAAGAGCGTAACCTAACTGTACTTTTCATTACCCATCAAATGGAAGTCGCCAAAAGCTTGTTTAACAAGGTGGCTCTGATGGCAAATGGCCGTGTGGTAGAAAACGGCAGTACTTACGATCTCTTTGCAAAGCCAAGTTCTGCATACGGCAAGGCAATGATTGCACGTCATGATGCCTTGTTGCTGCCACGTCAGCTTCTTGAAAGTGAGGACAATCTTTACGAGATTACTTACAAAGAAGAGCAAGCTTACGACAGTGTTATTGCTCAGGCCATTAAGCGCTTTGATGCAGACATTAGTATCTTAGGCGGTCGTATTGAGTATATTGCCGATAAGCCGCTAGGCAACCTCATTATCTCGGTGCGTAAAGCCAATGTAGACCATGGTCAAGTGCTAGATTTTATTGGACACAGTGCCTTTATCAAGACCATCAAAGAGCACGGCCAAGTGTTAGTAGATCTAAACTCTAAAGCCATGGATTCAGTAGCAAATATTGATTATGGCACTCAAACTAAGTCAGTTGAGACTAAGGAGTAACCATGTTAGACGCTACTTTAGAAATTCTTTCTCGTGAGTTTGCTAAGGCTGCCTGGGAGTCGACCATCATGCTCGGCATCTCTACTGTGCTTGGTGTTGTCTTTGGTCTTATTTGTGGCTTGGTGCTCTACCTTAGCGATCACAAGGACTTTATTAACTCTCGCAAGCTCAACTCAGTACTTGGCTATATCGTAAATGTAGTGCGCTCCATTCCTTTTATTATCTTAGTGGTGTTCACGCTGCCATTTACCTTTGCGCTTATTGGCACCAAGATTGGTCCAGTGGCAGCTGCAGTGCCTTTATCTATCTGCGCCATTGCTTTTTATGCCCGCTTAGTTGAAGGCTCATTAAAGGAAGTTGATGCAGGTGTGATTGAGGCAGCGATTGCCTCGGGCGCAAGCAAGTCTCTCATCATTAAAGAGGTTTTGTTAGTTGAAGCGGCACCTGGCTTAATTCGTGGCTTTACCGTGACTTTCATTAGCCTCATCGGTTTTTCTGCCATGTCTGGCATGGTCGGTGGCGGCGGTATTGGAAACATTGCCATTATGTATGGCTATTACCGCTACGAAACCGGCGTGATGCTCTTTGTCATTGTCTTCTTGGTGCTCTTTGTACAGCTAGTACAGTACCTTGGCGACAAGTGGGCCAACAATCTTAGCAAATAGCAGCCACAAGCACCTCACTACCGCATCAGACTTTTTTACCCAATAAAAGCCGAAAAGCCGATAAACCATAAGCTAAAGGTGCCACAAACTAGACCACAGTGCCTTTTGCAAAGACGTTTTCCTCAATAATTTAAGAGGGTCTTCAGCAAAGGCCTTGCACCAGCACCTGCTCATGCAACTGCAACTGCAGCTGCACCGGCAGCGCACAGCACATAATGGCTGCTAAAGCCTCTATAGCTACTAGACAAGCTCATAGCAATTAATTGCTAATAGCTAAAGGAGCCGATGAGTAGCTATGGTGTGCATTTGCTGTCCTGACAAGTGCGTTGCAGCATCTAGCTGGCAGCGTCAGCGCCAAGATGAAGAGCTGTAGAGCTGAGCCATAGAGCTAGGCGAGGTAGCGCAGTTGAGGGCACGCATGAGACTATAGCTTGATAGAGGCTATAGCTCTTAGGCGTAATCAGATGTCGGTGGGATCGCGGGGCATTAAGCTCGTTACAGCGTGGATGTGAGGGTGGGGCTGTGGGTCGTAAAATCGATTAATTTTGGAGTGGCCAGGATTTTTTACTCCTGGCTAAAAGAATATGCAAAGCAATAACTTAGCTTTAGATAAGAGCCTCACTAAGCTTAAAGATGAGCTTAGTGCTGATGCTCAATTAGTAGTTGGTAGAGCCATTGATGAGCATTTGTTAACCGACTTTTTAGGCCACATGATTGGTAATGCTGCAGTCTATGTAAAGGTAGCCTCAGCTGCAGATGTACAAAAGGTAGTAGAGTGGGCCTATGAGCACAAGCAATGCGTTACCGTGCGTGGAGCAGGTACTAACCTAGTAGGCTCAACTATTCCTCAAGGCGGCATTGTCATTGATGTCAGTGGACTTAATCGTATCTTAGAGCTCGATGAGGACAATAGAACTATTGTTGTTGAGCCTGGCGTACTGCTTTGTCACTTGCAAGCTTATGTTGAGGAGCGTGGCTTATTCTATCCACCAGATCCTGCCGAAAAGAACGCCACCATTGGCGGTAATATCGCTACTAATGCTGGCGGCATGCGAGCAGTTAAGTACGGTGTTACTCGTGACTATGTATTGGCACTTGAAGTGGTGACCCCTCAAGGCAAGCTCTTAACCTTAGGCACTAAGTGCCTAAAAGATAGTACTGGACTAAACCTTAAGCATTTATTGATTGGGTCTGAAGGTACTTTAGGCGTCATCACTAAGTGCTATTTACGTCTTATCGACAAGCCTGAGAGTACTTGTCATGCCTTAGTGGGCTTTAAGTCGCTTAATGAGGCTATCATTTCAGTAAATGAGATTAAGCGTGCACTGCTAGAGCCTACCGCCATTGAGTTTGTGGAACGCAAAGTTATTGCTATTGGTGAGGAATTTGTTGGAAAGTCATTCCCGTTATCACAGTGCACTGCATATCTCGTCGTCACTTTTGATGGTCAAGAAGGAGAGGCACATGAGCGCTTATTAAGATGCGCTCAAGTACTCAAAGAACATCATGACATTGAGTTCTTAGCACTTGATGATGAGCAAACTGCTAACACTGTCTGGACAGTACGCTCAGCCTTAGCCAAGGCCGTGCAAGCCTCTGGTATTTGGGAGCCTGTAGATACTGTTGTGCCATTAAGCTCCATTGCCGACTTTGTAGACTATGTATCAGAGCTATCCGAGAAGTCTGGTGTGCGTATCCTTGCCTTTGGTCATGCAGGTGATGGTAATGTACATCTGTGCATTCTCAAGGATGATTTAGCCGTCTCTTTATGGCCTGAGACCTTAAAGAATATCTTGTCATCACTCTACCATCGAGTTTATGAGCTTGGCGGCAAGGTAGCAGCTGAGCATGGTCTAGGCCGTCATAAGCGTGATTACTTCTTATCTGAGGTTAATGCAGACGAGCTAGCTCTCATGAGAGCGATTAAGTCAGCCTTAGACCCAGATAACTTATTCAATCGTGGCAGCGGCTATTCTCAATAGCTCATAAATAGATACAGCATAAGAGGCTTCAAGTACAATCATAGCAATAGCTTTAGACCATCAGGCCTCTTATTTATGCCACTGTCACTTAATTTATTCCCAAAGGAAAAATCAGCAGCAGAGCATCCACTTGTCCACCTCACTATGAGCTCTATAGCCAGATCTCACATGCTAATAAAGGCGAGGCATACAAAGAGTACAGGGACCGTGCAGAGTCTATTAAAGCTTAAGATCGCAAGGTCGAAAGATAACAGGCCATAAGATTACAAGCCATAAGATCTTGCGCTGCACCTGTTAACTGCTCTTGGCACCATTTGCAGATCGCAATATGGTGCAGTATGTGCTGATTGCAGCTATCAACAGTTTGCTGCTATGTGCTCTTTGCTGCTCTATGCACTCTCGTGTGCGGGCGCTAGATGATGTGCGCAAGGCATTGCCACACGGCTCAAGCTTGTAACTTGAATTGCTGAGCGCTTGCCGGTAATGGCTTTGCAAAACATTTAGCATTTACATGGCTTTGCATAGCGAGAGGCTTAGTTTGCTTTATATGGCTTTGCACAGCTAGACGGTTTGTTTGCTTTGCAGGGCGTGCTCATTTGGGACTTTTTGATTAAAAAGAGATAATCGATGCAAACTTCATTACGTACCGCTTCATTTACCGACTCGGTTATTCGTCGCATGACTCGAGTTTGTCTCAAATACGATGCTATTAATCTTTCTCAGGGATTTCCAGATTTTGATCCGCCACAAGAGCTCACTGAGTGCTTAAGTAAGGTAGCTTTAACCGGCCCACATCAGTACGCCATTACTTGGGGTGCGCAGAATGTACGTGAGGCTTTAGCTAAGAAGATTGAGCACTTCTCAGGACAAAAGGTCGATCCCAATAGCGAGCTGGTGATTACCTGTGGCTCGACTGAGGCCATGATGGCTAGTGTTTTAGCTACTGTAAACCCTGGGGATAAGGTAGCAATCTTCTCACCTTTTTATGAGAACTACGGTGCTGACTCTATCTTATGTGATGCTCAGCCAATCTATGTTCCGCTCAAGCCACCAGCCTTCACCTTTGATGAGCAGGAACTAGAGAATGCTTTTAAGCAGGGAGCTAAGGCACTTATCTTATGTAACCCATCTAACCCATGCGGTAAGGTCTTTACTCAAGAAGAGCTGGAGACTATCTGCAAGATTGTGAAGCGCTATGATGCCTTTGTGATCACTGATGAGGTATATGAGCACATCATCTACAAGCCATATAAGCATATTCACTTAGCTACTATGGATGGCATGAAAGAGCGTACTTTAGTGTGCAACTCTTTTTCTAAGACTTATTCCATTACTGGCTGGCGTTTAGGCTATGTACAGGGTCCTGCTCACATTATCGATGCGGTGCGTAAAGTACACGACTTTTTAACCGTAGGCGCTGCAGCTCCACTGCAAGAGGCTTTAATTGCAGGCCTTACCTTGCCAGATAGCTATTATGAAGATCTTCAAGAAAAGTATGAGCAAAAACGTGCACTATTTTGCTCAGGTCTAGATGAGATTGGTCTAAGTTACTATAGCCCTCAGGGTGCTTATTACGTACTAGTAGATATTGGTGACTTTGGCTATAGCTCAGATCATGAGTTCTGTGAGGACTTAGCTGCAAAAGTTGGTGTAGGCGCAGTACCAGGCTCATCCTTCTTCAAAGAAGATGTCCAAAACTACATCCGCTTCCACTTTGCCAAAAAAGACGAAACTCTCAAAGCCGCACTCGAGCGCCTTAAGAATATCTATACCCTTAAGCGCTAAGACCATCAAATAAGCCCGATCGGCCTTATCTACTTGCCCACGCCAAGGATAAAGCTAAGTCGGCCTTATCTTCTTGCCACTTGCAAGGATAAAGCTAAGTCGGCCTTATCTTCTTGCCCCTTGCCAAGGATAAAGCTTACGCAGCCTTATCCTTGGTCTGTCTTACCTGCAAGCATCACTGCACTCAAGACAAGTACAATCCCCATGAAAGATTTAAGTGCTCTTGGCCAATATGGGCTCTTCAAAAGAGTTAAGCTTTCAAGCCGCGCAAGAGCTTTTACAGAATCTTATCTGCTGCCACCACATCTTTGTGACTTTAAAACCCTATCTATGGCCATGGCCTACCAATCTGAACATGCTCCATTTACATAAGCAACAGCCACACTTAGTATTGAACGTCATAGATAAACCATAGCAGTTGAGCAATTATTAGCTGGTATTGGACAAGGGAGCGTTGCGTCCCGTATTGCGATCGTGGCACTTGATGCTCTCTGAGTGGTTAATTAACCTAGGATGGTTGCCGTTACAGGCACTTTACAGATGGTAAAACGTGCGCGGGCACAAAAAATGTTGAGCTAAGTAAAACCTTAGGTCGTTTTGACACTACAATAGAGGATGCAACCTCAAAGAGGGATGCCTAGAAGTTCAGGGCCTAAGGATACAGCTTAGGGCTAAGCCTAAGATCTGCTGTCCTTGGTAGGATCAGTGCCTAAAGGAGTTTTTGATGGATAAGCCTAAGTCAATTATGATGTGGAGAGCCTCAGAGAAGCTTGCACATATCCTTACTGAAGAATACCTGTTAGGTGGATCTAATAACGCCAGCCTCTGGTCTTTAGGCGATAATGAGTTCGACAAAGAGTGCTCTAACCTTGACCCTGGCACCTTGGTCTTGCTCTTTAGACAAGAAGATTCTTTTTACTACGTAATTGGCGGCGCATACTTCTTACGCTGGAAGTCCTTAAGCGTACGTGATGCTTGGGATTTATATGGCGTACATAATGGCGCTTATAACTTTGATGACTTTGTAAACGACATTAAGCAGCGTGGCGGTAATGAGGATAGCTCCTTATCCATGGCACAGCTTGCTCATACCTTCATCTTTGATACGGGCGATGTGATTAAGCTGCCTCATGAGCTTGATCAGTACATTAGCGAAAGACATCAGTTCACACTGCCTTTAAGCGAGCCTTGTGGTCGTTACCTTAAGTCCCGTGTGCTTGAAAGACGCGACAATTACATCTCCAATGATGGCGCTGATTGGCATGGAATGTACTATGCTGCATCACATCGTAACTCCAAGACATATGTTGCTGAGTTCCAAGCTCGTGTCTTAAATGCCTACGATTTCCGCTGTGCAATCTCAGGTGTACGTGCTCTGCCGGTACTGGCTGTTGCGCATATCCAGCCTTTCTATGACTCTAAATTCCAAAAGTCAGCTAATGGTGTAGTACTGCGTCAAGACCTCTATCAGCTTTTCAAGACTGGCTATATCACCTTTATCTATACTGACGGGGGTCAAAAGTTAGTTGCTAAGGTTAGCTCCACCGTACGTACTGCCTATGGTGAGGACTACATGGCCTATGATGGTAAGGAGTTAATCCTTCCTGCCGATCGCAGTGCTTGGCCAGATCCACGCTATGTACTGTGGCACAACAAAAACTGCTTTGAAAACTGGCTCAAGGTTGGCGGTGTTCACTCATAGCCATTAACTTGCATTTGAGCAAGACCAAAACCATCTTATAGCTCACAAGCTCAAACATCACTACAACGGCTGCCTGGTGCAGCCGTTTGCACATCATAACCCCTCATCAATAGCTATCCCACCAATCCAGCTCACCGAACTATCTATCAAGCTAGCCAACCTGAAAGCATGCAAACGGGCAAACGGGCCAGCAAGAAACTAGCGAGCAAGCAAGCAAGCAAGCAAGCAAGCAATCAATCTAACAATCATGCTGTCACTGCATTCAAAATCCATGTATGCATTCACGCAGTCAGCTCTTTCACAAGTCACGTATGCATTCACGCACTCCATTCATAATGCAATCAATACAGCTATTACTACCTGTAAGCTGACATCAAGATAAGGCCTCACCCGCTGTCAATGCACTGTGGCTAAAGGCAAGTGCAGTGCGAGAAAGACGAAGGATCTTACTGAAAAGAAAAACTGCAGGTGGCATGATAAAACATGGTGGAATGTGCGACAAACTATATTTGCAACTGATTCTGTGTGCGGGCGCTGAAAGGAAAGTGGGGCTAGGTAGGCGCTGATGGTGATGCGTTTTTGTGTGCGCTGAGAATAAAAAAGCAGTCGAGTTAAACACCAGACTGCTTTTAATCTTAACTGCAATTTGCGCTGTTGGGCGCTAGATTATGATGGAGGCCTACACATTAGTAGGCCTTATGCGCACAGTCTTGCTATTGAGACTAGCTGTGCTTTGGGTGAGTCTTGAAGAATGAGAGTTCCTTTAAGAGGTCATTGAGGTCTTTAGTGGTGCCTTCCATAACTCCATACTGATGCTGAGCATCTTCACGCATGTCGGAGGCAACCTGAGTGATGGTCTGCATGTGGCCGGAGATTTCACCAGTTGCGGCAGTCTGCTCTTCTGCTGCAGTTGCAATCTGGGTAATCTGAGTATTAACGGCGCTTACGTGCTCATTAATGTCGCTTAAGATGGTCATAATCTGCTCTGCATCAGAGGCCACGATATCCATATTGGCAACAGAGTCATTAATGGAACTAGTAGCAGTGGCAGCCTCTTCTTGAATGCTCTTAACCATGCGAGAAATCTCTTGGGTAGAGCTTGAGGTGCGAGATGCTAACGCACGAACTTCATCAGCAACCACGGCAAAGCCACGGCCTGCCTCACCAGCACGAGCAGCCTCAATAGCTGCGTTTAAAGCCAGTAAGTTAGTCTGAGCAGCGATATCGTCAATGGTGGAAACAATAGAGCCAATATCGTTGGTTTGACGGGCCAGATTCTCAATCTTGGCAGCGTTATCCTTAGTGTGCTCGCTTTGCAGACGAATGTTGCTAACTGCACTGTTAACCTTTTCTACACCACCATTGGTGATCTCACGACACATTTTGGAGCTTGCTGCTGCGCTTTCACAGTTATGAGCAATATCTGTAGTGGTAGATACCATTTGGTCAGCTGCAGCGGCTACAGTTACAGACTGGTTTTGGATGCTGTCAGATACGTCAGTCATGCGCTTAGCAATCTGCTGCAGATCCTGCATCTGTTTTTGTAGTTTCTCAGAGTCAGTCTTAGTCATAGAGATGACGTCTGATAAGGTATTACGCATGGCCTTGAGCATCTTCTGACTCTTGCCAAACTCATCTTTGTAACCATCTTGAATGCTTACAGAGAAGTCACCCTTGTTTAGGTTATCTAAAAGTGCAATTTGGTGTTCGAGTGATTTGGAGATGTAGTTAGATATCATCATGGCTAAAGACAAAGCTACGATTGCGCCTAAAATGGTCATAGCAATGTCGACGTAGATAGTTGCCTTGTCAGTAGACTTAGCAAAAAGCTCAATACAGTACTGATTTTGGAGCTTGAAGATCTCAGAGGCGTTCTGAATGCCCTTAAAGACAACAGGCTCAGCCTTCTCCATGTAGATTTCGTAGGCTTTTTGCAGGTCGATATTGTTGCCACGCAGACGAGGGATGACTTCTTTATCGACGAAGCCTAAGGCAGTGTAGATATTGTTACGCAGAGCACTAGCAGTTTGGTTGTACTGAATAGTACCTAAATAATCTACGTTGATAACATCAGCGGCTTTACGCAGATCGTTTACTGCTGCCACAGTCTCTGATTGTAAGTTAGGGAAGCTTTCGCCAGCTGCTGCGTCAGATAAGTCGGAGCTTAAAAGATGCTCAAGGTTCTCGAGGCTCTCTTTGATATTGTAAATACGGGTAAATGCACCGTTAAGTACATCTTCTACTGTAGTTGCGTTCTTTTGAACATTGTTTAAAGAGACGATAGTAGTTACAGAAACAACTAAGTTGATGAGAATAACAACTAAGAAGCTAGTTAGAAGCTTCGCTCTTGTGCTCATATTGAAAAAGAAAAGCATAGGTTTTGCCTTTTTAAGCTCGCAAATTCAATGACGCAACGCTATCGTGCCTTAAGCTTTATTTATTATCACATTAGATGCCTATAAATAAGCATTCATATGCACTAGCAAGTAGTATTACAAGTTATGTAATCTTAGCTAAAGCTCAAGTACAAGGTGTGAATAGGTCGTGACCTAAACAAGAGGACAGACCTATGCTTGCAAAGAGAGCACAGGCAGCAAATCAACAACGTATTGCCAAGACTAACTAAAATCAGCCTGGCTAGTACATAGGTTGACAGCCAATCCAAGCGCAACTTAGCAAGGGCTACAGTGTTACAAAATATGAATTCACAATTTAAAGTTATGCCAACAAGATACTAAAACGGATAGCAGTACTTGTTGATGCTATACAATGCAGTCTCAAGCAGACTTAAGGTGCTAAGCATCAGAGAGAAGCAAGACTAGCAATGCATAACATCGTCGATCAAGTTGACGGCCTCGCATTGAAGAGAGTCGCTCAACTAACAACTCAGATCAATGCGCACAAAGCAGCTATAGTCAGCTAATTTAAAATCACGACTAAGGCGATAGCTGTATAAAGTCAAAACTGACAAAACGGCTATTTGCTTTGTGTATAAGTTATGTTAATGCAAATGTATCAACATAACTAAGAAACAAGTAAACATAAGCCTAGATAGGCAAAATGTATACTTGAGTGTCGTGCAAATTGTAAAGCATAGTATGAGTAAATTACACAAAGCTTTATGTATTCATACTTGATAAAAATTCGCAAGACATTTGTTCTCTCAAGCATGTTACCACTGCCAATTCGCTTTGACAAACACAACTCACTCAAAAAGATGGCCTGTATGTTTTGTTTTGTTTGAGCAATCCCATATATTTGGAGTTTTTATCCATACATAAATAATTAAAGATCGGAAGAGCACACGTCTGAA
>NZ_CABTML010000069.1:0-59686 GCF_902485895.1 uncultured Anaerobiospirillum sp.
ACAGAAATTTTAATATTTGAACTCACAATAATTTCCTTTGCATTGAATTAGATCTAGGATTTAATATGCAAAGAATAGTGTACATGATCATATGAGGATCAATAGCGCCAAAGACGACGCTGCTGGCCTTCAGATCGCCGATCGTCTGACCAGCCAGATTAATGGCCTTAACCAAGGCAACCGCAACGCATCAGACGGTATCGCTTTAGCTCAGACAGCTGAGGCAGGCATGGACGAAATCACTGGCATGCTTCAGAAGATCCGTACGCTCGCTGTTCAGGCTAACAACGGTACTAACACTTTAGACGACCGTAAGGCTCTTGCTAAGGAAGCATCTTCTTTAGCAACTGAGATCAGCCGTATTGCAATGCAGACTACATTTGCAGGCAAAACCATCTTAAACGGTAAGCAAGCTAATTCTATTGATCCAGCAGCTGGTGGTGGTGGTGCTAATCCTGGTCAGGGCGTAGGTGATCCACAAAGCATTACTTTACAAGTTGGTTCCAACAAGGGTGATACTATTGCCTTCAATCTAGTGAACCTGCAGTTCTCAGCTGCGGCAAAAGGTGCTGGTATTGCGGAAGCTGAATTTGTTGCAAATGCAAGTGATAAGTCTTTCGTGAAAGGAACAGGCGGTGCTATCACTGTAAACTTTAGCACTGCTGCATCCGTCAATAATATTATTGGATTCATGGATCAGATGATTGGTTACGTTGATGGTCAGCGTGCCGATTTGGGCGCGATCCAGAACCGTCTTGAGAGCTCTATCCGCAACCAGTCTAATGTTGCTGCTAATGAGGCTGATGCTCGCTCACGTATTCGTGATGCTGACTTTGCTGAAGAGTCTGCTAACTTATCTCAGCAGTCCATTATTCAGCAAGCAGCTGCTTCCATGCTGATGCAAGCCAATACCCGTCCACAGCTGGGCTTAAGCCTGCTTGGCTAAAACAGTTTTGTTGTTTTATCATTAAAAAAGGCTCTGGTGCTGTTTAGCGCCAGGGCCTTTTTTATGTCGTTTTGCTAACTTTGTTTTGGCATTAGCGGCAATAGCCGATGGGGTATCGGCTATGTGCAGTTAATTTGTTTTTTTTGGTTATGCGTTGTCGACAGAGGTTGGGATTGGGGTGTCGGCAGCGTTAGCTGCAGCAAGTACAGCTTGTGTTGCGGCCTCGTCGGTGGTGTCCATGGCCTCACGACGCTTCTTGAGCTCTTGCATCTCGGCTCGCTGCTCTTTGGAGTAGTATTCTAAGCGGCGGCCATCACGCATGGATACAGGACGTCCTTTACGCATCTCAAGGTAAACTTTGAGCTTGGAGTAGTTTTCCTTACGCATGGCGTCTTTGTAAGCCTGCATACGTACGTCAGCACGCTCAATACAGGCGTGAAGGGTATCATTTTCTACTTCACCCATGGTTGAGCAACCGTAGCCTACGAAGGTAGGCATCATGCCGAAGTTCTTGTTATGTTCATCCATAAATTGCTTGAGCTTCTCGCATAGCTCTTCACACTCGCTAGCCTCGCAATTTGGCAGGATAGCTAAGAACTCATCGCCTGCAAGACGCATGATGTCACTTGGACGGGTAATGATAGTGTTTAAAGCCTCAGCTACGGTCAGAAGTAAAATATCGCCATCGGCATGACCAAGCACGTCGTTGATGATCTTAAGACCAGTTACGTCACCGTAAATAACAGAGATTGGATGCTGTGATTCATCTTGCCAACGAGATAAGTTATGCTGGAAGAATGAGCGATTCTTAAGACCAGTTAAGGTATCGGTATAGAGCATCTGTTTGATATTCTCAAAGTTATCCTGCACAAGGTTAACATCTGAGAAAGTACCAATCATAGAAGTGGCTCTACCATTAGCATCACGATGTACTACTAAACCACGTCCAATAGTCCAAACGTAACTACCTGATTTGTGCTTAAGGCGTAAACAGAACTCAAAGCTATCGCCATAAGATGCTGAGTTGATGATATGGTGCTCAATATCCATGATGTCGCGATCATCTGGATGCACGATATCATTCCACTCTACCCAGTTTTGAGGGAACTCGCTCTCTTTGTAGCCTAGTAAGCGGCAGTATGATGATGAGAAACGCAGAATGCCAGTTTTACCATCCCAGCTAAAGAAGTCATCACCAGCGATCTCTCGGGCAATAAAGTCAGAAAATGAGCTACGGGCACAAGCGATATAGCCAGTGGCACGGCACACCTTGCCATCATGGAATCGTGAGAGCACAGAGCCGTTGATTACATACTTTTTGTGGGCATTAGCGCCTCGAGTAATCATGACATCTTCAAAGACAATACCGCCTGTGTCAGTGCTTTCTATGACACGGAAGTAGCGCTCAATGTTCTCCACAGTTAAGCAAGAAAGTACGCGGTTTTCAGGCACCCACTGATTCACTTCAGTAATGCTAAAGATCTCAGCACAGTTGCGATCTAACATGAAACGTCGCTCTTGGCCATCATAGATCCAAAAGCCAATAGCCTCACCGCCATTATGTAAGTTCGACATATCGCTCATAATAGTGCCCTCAACCTTATTTGTAACGAAACATATAACTGTCGTTACAAAAGTATCTGTGCTCTGCCTCAGGCTTGCCATCTTAAGTCACTAGTAGTTTTATCTAGTGCGGCGCTAGTTTTGGCTAGTGCTGCGCTAGTGTATTTTGGCTAGTGCTGCGCTAGCTTTTTGGCTAGTGCGGCGCTAGGCTTGGCTAGCGTAAATGGCTTTATGTGTGCACTGAGGTATGATGCTAGTTGCAGCTAACTATGCTAAACATCGTTGCTATAGTGTTAATGCTCGACAGTTTGCCCCGTAGGATACTGTCTATTTGTGTTGCTAAATATAGATTCACACTACGCTGTAGTAGAACAACGTAGTCCTTGCTTAAGCGAGGATAATTAACGAAAGAGTTAGCTGCTCGCTCTCGTTAAGTTGCATTAATGGCATTGAGGATGTAGAGATTTAAGGTTAGACCTCGTGACTCTTCATTCCTCTAAATGCACACTTGTTTGCATGTGTGAAGTTCAGCTTTCGGTGCAGTTACTGCACTGAATTATTTATTTTTGTCTTTGTAAGCCTCTACTAGCTTACTGGCATTATCAGAAAGTTCTTGTTGCTCATTAAACTCTGATAAAGCACGGCGATACTCAGCTACATCGTCGGTTTCTTCAACCTGTTTCTCTATAGTAGTCAGACTATCTTTTTGAGTGCCGTTATCTTCGGCACGATTTGGATTTGCAAAGGATCGTCTTGAGAAAATTGCACCTTGAGCAGATCGTGCACTAGCCTTAAGGGCGGAGTTGAGCTCACGTATGGTGTCTTGCGATGACTGCACTGCAACTTCGTGAGCATCAGAAATACCAATGGTTAAGCTAAACTCTTCCTTTTGATCATCTGTAGAGTTGGACTCTTCGTTTTTGCCAAATAAGTCATCTGCTAAAGAATGTCTCTTTGTATCTTCTTTTAATACGGTCCCTTGCGACGTACAACTGGGAAGCTCCTTATGCAGATCATCAATTCTTGCACCGTTTGGAGTTTCAATAGTTGATGAATCGTCTCTATCATCTAAGTATTCAAGACGACGGTTGTCAGTAAGATCAATTGGATGACCTAAAGCATTTTCGATGTATACACGCAGATTAGCGTAAATACGTTCACGATGAATGGTCTTATACTCTTGCAATCTTGCATCAGCTCTAGCCTCGCAACGCATGAAGGTATCGCCATCATCAATCTCGCCTAAAGTTGCCACACCAAAGCCAAAGTAGATTGGCAGTGGGAACTCTAAGTTACGATTACGCTCATCAAGATTGCATGCAAACTTGTTCATACACAGCTTGCACTCAATGTCAGAGCAGTTAGTGAAAATCAACAAGAACTCATCGCCAGATAGACGAATGACTTCATGATCTAAATGCACGTCATCTTTGAGTAAAGTTGCAGAAATCTTTACTAAATCGTCACCTTTGGCGTGACCTAAGTAGTCATTAATTACCTTAAGACCAGAGATGTCGACATAGCATAGAGTCAGAGGCTGACTCTCTTCCATGGTGAAGTATTTATAACGTGTATTCAGGTACAGACGGTTATGTAAACCGGTAAGCGGATCTTGGTAGATAGAACGCTTTAAACGTTCAAAGTTAGAACGCACCACGTCAATATTAGTGGTAGTGCCAATAATACGAGATGCCTTGCCAGAGCGCTTACGCTCTACTACTAAGCCACGGTCAATTACCCACAGATAAAAACCACCTGAGTGCTTAACACGGTAGATGCTCTCGTAGTAATCGCCATTGTTAACAGTATTGATAACCTCGTTTTGCTTTTTGTAGACCACCAAATCTTCTGGGTGTACGTACTGCTTTATGTACTCTTGTACTGTAGATGGCAAAGGCTCATCCACGCCAAGACCCAAGAGCTCTTGATAGCCGTAACCAAAGCTTATAGTGCCTGCATAAGTATCGATGTCATAAGAGGCACAATGGTTAACAATGCGGTACAGATACTCCATGAAATTGCTTTGAATTTGGCAGAAGTATCCTGAGAGCATGGTAGCAATACCTGTCTCATCTCGTTGTACGACAGATGCAGTAATATAAAGACGCTCGCCCTGATGCTGACCTTGATTAATGCGCACATGAGCAGTAATGCTATTGCCCTCAATATCATTAAAGAGGGTAGAAAACACCTTCTCACTATCGAGCAAGGTGAGCTGATTGCGCACCACATCAGCAGGAATCCATTCACCAGTATAGGTAAGCCCCATTAAACGACAGCTACCGGCGTCAGCCAAGAACTTATCTGCCACATGGTCAAATAAGAAGAAACAAGGCATGTACAGATTGCGAGAATGGAATGGATTTTTGGTATTAACGCGATTGTATGAAAGACCACCAAGCGTATCTAGGCTTGCATGAGTCATCTGAGGCACAGCGTCATGATCAGCATCAAACTGGGTGCTCTCAAGAGCATTACGCTCTAAACGTGACTGCTTTTCATCCTCAGATTCGCCTTCAGTAATACCGCTCTTACCAGGCTGAATTGGGCCGTCGAAGACATAAACCTCAGCAGGCAGAGAAGATGACTTAGCCGCATCAACACCACCTTGTGCCCAGTATGCAGGATCCTCGTGATGAACATCGCTTTCGTTTTTATCTTCTTCAAACTTAGAGCGCTGTACATCTTGAGACTTGTCGCCGCTCACAGATGCATTGTCCGGTGTATTTGGGCAAGAACCGTTGTCACGACCTGGATTTAAGGCTTGAATATTATCAATGCACTCTTTAGCACGGCCATCATGGTCACCACCAAAGGCATCGTCATATGCAGACTTTGGAACGCCAACTTCACTATTTGGCTTGCTTCTCGGCTCCTTGCCTACTACTACAGAGCAAGTTGGGGACTGACTTTGGTCACAAGAGGCAAAATAAGCAATTGGCTCATTATCTTCACGATCATTGTCTTGTGATACTGAGCTTTTCACACTAGCATCAGAAATCCCCATAGAGCCATGAGCACCAAAGGCACTTGAGCTAGTATCAATGGCAGCTAAGAGCTTGGAGTTTAAGCCAGACTTCAATGCTGCAGCTGCTAACTCTTTAGCGCGGCTTAAGATATCAGCATTACGACGTTCATCATTGGCCTGATCCTCACCATCTTGCTCCGAGCGTTCTACTTGCTCGTGTCTTAAGATGGCTAATTTTCTTGCTTTGGCAATGATCTCGTTATACTCATCGTCGGTATGATAGGCAAAGGAGTCAAAAGCTTTGAGATCGCTTTGAAGTTGTTCAATACGATCGGCATCACTACTTGCCTGCTCGTGAGGATGCAGACGTGACAAGCCGGCAACATTGCGTCGCACATTAAAAACCTGTACCGGCTGAGCCATGTGAGCTGCATGCGCTGCACTACCTAAAGCAGCATCATGAGCTTCTTGCTCAGAGGTCTTGGCTCTATCTGTAGCTTGAACAGGCTCACTTGTCTTGCTCTTCCATGCAGTAGCATACTGCAAGGCACCTTGAGCCGCAGGTCTTATTCCTACAGGTGGACGCTGAGATTGAGGCATAGCAGACCCCCTGACACCGACTGGTGGCATATGGTTGTGAGTAGCACTAGGGTTTTGTGAACTTGTTGCTGCACTATCTACTTGATTCGATAACGAAGCGTCGTTGACGTGTTGATGATTTTCTTTAGATGATTTATCTAAAGAACTTAAAGATTGGCTTGTCTCTTGTGGCTGCGCACCTGCTGCATGTGAGGCTGTGGTTTGTTTAGATGCAACAAGCCCACTACCAGATGCTAACGCGCTCTGGCACGACTGTTCTTGAGTGTTCAAGTCGTTATGAGCAGTCATGTCAAATCACCAAATCTGAGCAATCCTTATGTACGTTAATCCCTTGTTTGTGAGGATAGAAACGAGGAGAGCAGCACAAACAAACAAACAAAAGATGCCACTTTTGAGCATCTTAAACATCATTACACGCCTGAATGCATAAATTCTTGCTGTGACCTAAAAGCCTTCTACGCAAGTAGCAAAACATCATGAGCACATTCACACTATGCTCATTGCGGCAATGCTTACTAATAAGCTTTACGCGTCTTTTGTAAAAACGCTAGATACCACATCGATATCTTTACAACCTAAATTATAACAAGTGTTAGAAACACAAAACGGTAGCAACCTCATATTTTCAAACTGAAATTACACATTTTGTCAAAAAAGCTCAGGCCATAATTAACACTTTTGGTAGATGTAGCTATCATGTCGCATTTGCATCACCTTCTAAGCCTTCGCTTTTAGACATCCTTATGCTAGTTGTAGGGCATTTTTATCTTACGTACACAACGCATCAAACATATTGAATATTTAACACCCACAGCGCGCTAAACGTATTGCCAATTTGCTTGAGCTTTGTACGATCTTTTAACTCAACTTTTGCTAGCGCATAATGCTTCATTAGTCTGCTCGAGTACTTAATTTTTTTGCTATCCTTTTTGCTACTGTGCTTTTATTGCACACTTGCCGCACCAATATGGCATTGGGGCTTATAATACGCACGATTTGAACTGCACGAGATTAGAGGTGTTTTAGGCGGAGACTTACTATGTGTAAGTTGCTTGGCTAAGGCTTCAATCAGGCACTTGCATTCATTATGGGACGGAACCATGGATTATTTAGATCCAGCAACTCATCGCTTTGAGCAGGTATACCTGCTAGTAGACTGCAATAACTTCTTTTGCAGTTGCGAGAGATTGTTTCGTCCAGATCTTGATGGCAGACCGCTATTAGTTCTCTCTAACAATGACGGCTGCGTGATTGCGCGATCTTATGAGTCAAAAGCCTTGGGCATTCCTATGGGTATTGCCGTGTTTAAGATTCGTCGACTCATCGAGCGCCACAAGATCGTCTGCTTCTCCTCAAACTTTTCCTTGTATTTGGACATCTCTAAACGGGTAATGAGTGTCTTAGAGCATTTGTGCGATCACACTGAGGTGTACTCAGTGGATGAGGCTTTTTTATGCTTTCACAATATCACCGAAAAGGAAGCCATTGAGCAGGCGGTAAAAGTACGTAATGCTGTTTCTTCCATGGTCGGCATTCAAGTGGGTGTTGGTATTGCGCGTACCAAAACTTTAGCCAAACTTGCCAACCACCATGCCAAAAGTAATCGTAACGAAACCTATGGTGTTTACTCGGTGCTGCAAGACTTTGATCGTATGGAGCTTTTACGTAACAACACCATTGATGAGATCTGGGGTGTTGGCCATCGGCTCAATGACAAATTGCAAGCTGAAGGAATTAAGACTGCATGGCAATTGTCCATGCAAAACCCGGCAGATATCAAAAAGCGCTATAACATAGTGCTGATGCGTACAGTCAACGAGCTCAACAACATTGCTTGCGTACCTGATGAGGCCAATACCAATGACAGTCTGCAGATCATGTGGTCACGATCCTTTACTAACCGCTTAACTACACTTGAAGAGCTTGAGCAGGCCTTAACCAATTTTGTGGCTGCAGCAAGTCATAAGCTTCGTGCCCAAAACAAATACGCCCGTCGTATCACTGTCTTTATCCGCACCTCATACTTTGGCAATGATCCTAAGTATGGAGCTGACCGCAGTGCTGAGCTAAAGATCCCCACCTCTGATACCCGTGACATCAACTCAGTTGCACAGTACTTGTTAAAGCTTATTTTTGTACCAGGCTACAAGTACAACAAGGCTGGCGTGCTCTTATCTGATCTACGCACTAATCGCAATTTCCAAACCGATCTACTCTCTGAAACTCCTGATATGGACGAAAGACAGAGATCAGATAATCTGATGGAAGCCATTGACCGCATCAATCATGGCGGCCACTCGCGTAACATTTTCTTTGCCTCACAAGGCATTGAGAAAGACAAAACTTTCTCGAATAAAAACTCCCTCTCCCCTTGCTATACCACCGATTGGGACGATGTTCCGGTAATTGAGTAGCACAGACAATCATCAACTGCTCATAACAACACTACTAACGCCTATTGGCTTTAATTAATTGCACAAAGATGGATGGCGCTAAGCTAAGGCTATTTTTTGAGGCGTAGACTTGCAACTTTAGTGATAAGCGCATAGCTGCTTTGCTTGTAACTGTTAGTCATAACTTACTGACCAAGTAATGTGCGCTAGCTAAAAAGACTGAGAACATTATGTGTTACAGGCCGCTTTTTTGCGGCATAATAAAAAACTGACTGCTCAAAAAGTGCATACTTGCGGGCATTATTTTGCACTTGCACACTATGCAAGACTCATCATGCTAGATGGCCGATAAGATCGACTCATGATCTTTTTATACTTTGGCCCATCACAAGCTTTATTAAGAATATAACTTGGAACTAATATGCTAGCTAAGATCCTGGATTTCATTCCTGCTCTGGCCTTCTTCATAACTTACCGCGTAACTGGCGATCTCATTTTGGCCACTGGTGTAATCATCGCTGGCTGTACTATGTCATTTGTGCTGCAGTATATTCTGTGGAAGAGAAAGTCCCGCATCGGTATATTCATGCTAGCTGCCGTACTGATTTTTGGACTTCCAACTATCTTCTTGCAAGATCCAGCCTACATTAAGCTTAAAGTAACCGTAGTTAACTGGGTATTAGCCTGCACTCTATTTGTCTTCCAATATGTGCTGCACAAAAATCCACTGTCATACCTTTTTGGCCAAGAGATGCCAATTCCTGAGCATATCTTCTCTAAACTGGCCACAGCATTCATGTTCTATTTTATGTTCATGGGTGCATTAAACCTCACTATCGCTTTCTTCTTACCAACTCTCTTTGGTATTGAGGAAAAGGTTGCAGAGTCATATTGGGTTAGCTACAAGACCTTTGGTAGCATCTTAATCAACTGTACCTTCACAGGCATTCTGTTCTTTGTCATGATGCGTCGTTATCCTGAAATGCTCGATGCATTCAAGGAGACCGCTAAGGCCAAGATGTCTTCTGGCCGCACTGAACCAAAGAACGACGCTACCGATTCTGAGTTTGAGTCTGAGCGTAACAGCTAAAGTATTCGCCCCCACTCATCCATTCTTCCTTAAGCCGAGCAGCTATGCTGCTCGCGCTTATCTTACAAGCCACAAGCTCTGTTAATTGCTCCTAATCCTACCTCTTCCTTGCTCAAAGCTCTTGCTCTTACATTCGCTATCTAGCCTCGCACTTACATTGCATATTGATCTGCGAACCACTTTTTCACATCAATCATCATAGATGACATATCTCTGTGGATGCTTTCTATAACTCATCATCAAGTGCGTTGTGACTAAACAAACCCTGTCTTTATAGGCCATAGCATGATCTTGTTTAATGCGCTTGGCTATTGCTCTTAATGATGTGAGCTTAACTTAGTTATGCGTTTGGCTCTTGCAATTGGTTGGTCTGAGCTTGTTTATCCGCTGGGTTTCTGAGTGCGAGATGATGAGATTTTAGGTAGTTATAAATAGGCTTTGTCGCTTTATCTTACACAGAATGTCTCTTAGTCGTTTTAGTATGGCATAATGAATCAATCATAATTTTACAAGGATGCTCCTATGCCAGACATGAACTACGGCAACATCAAGTATGCCATCATCCCCGTCGCTGGATTAGGTACTCGCCTGCTTCCTGCTACTAAGGCTATTCCAAAGGAAATGCTGCCATTAGTAGATCGCCCATTGATTCAATTTGTGGTCAATGAGGCTGTAGCTGCCGGTATCAAGAACATTGTTCTGGTAACACACTCCTCTAAGAATGCTATTGAAAACCACTTCGATACCTCATTTGAGCTCGAGGCTACCTTAGAAAAGCGTGTTAAGCGTCAGCTCTTATCTGAAGTGCAGAACATCATTCCAAAAGATGTCACCATCATGCACGTGCGCCAAGGTGAGGCAAAAGGCTTAGCCCATGCCATCATGTGCGCTCATCCAATTGTGGGCAAAAACCCATTTGCGGTGCTGCTGCCTGATGTGATCTTAGATAGCCACTTAAGTGACTTAAGCTCTGAAAACTTAGCAGCTATGGTTAAGCGCTTTGAAGAGAGCGGTATTGCACAAATCATGGTGGAGAAAGTGCCCCACGAGGAAGTATCTTCCTACGGTATTATTGATATCGGCGGTGCTGAGCTCAAGCCAGGTCAAGACGTGCCGATTAAGAGCATGATTGAAAAGCCTGCCATTGATGAGGCTCCATCTGACTATGCCTCTGTTGGCCGTTATGTGCTACCAGCTGAGATCTGGCCTTTATTTAGACGTACTCCATTGGGCGCTGGTGGTGAATTCCAGCTTACCGACACTATCGATCTGTTAATGAATATCGAGACAGTCAATGCCTATGCTGCAGTTGGCAGAAGCCATGATTGCGGTAATAAGACTGGCTATGTTGAAACTTTCATTGAAGTAGCTTTGCGCCATCCAGATATTGGTCCAGCTATTAAGAGCTACATTAAGAAAATTGCAGCTGATCTCTAAGAGACAATGCTCTGGCACTTAAACACAGTGTCTCAAGCGGCTCAAAATTAAGTGAGCCTTGAATAATAGGCTCACTATGAATACCTGGAACTTGAAAAAATTACGCCCACACACGCTTAAAAGTTTCTTAGTTCACATCAAAACAAAGCACAGCAGGCTTTTGAATCATTGTAGTTGTTTGCTTATGCATCTTGTTTAGTAGTACAAAGTGCACATATGTCCTGTGCTATTGATGTATATTTTTACGCCCATACAGTGTGTTAGAACAAGAGGTGCTCTTGCGTCCTTGTTGTTATGGTAAATCACCAATTAGCTTGGGTTTGCATAATTTGGATTGTAGTTTTTTATGACAGCATCCACGAATAAGACAAACTTTGCGCAAAATTTAGATGCGTCTAAAGTATCAGCCTCATCAAAAACTACTGATAAGCCTCGAGTCTTTAGTAACATCACCCGTTTGATTGCACATAAGATTGGATGTGAAAGAACAAGTGATGATAATAGCTCTTGCCTTGATCATTTGGGCTTAGTCATCAATGATACTGCCTCAAGTTATGGCATGTTCATTAACAACGGCTACAACCAAAATCTGCACGGTACACGAGGCTACGCAAACCAAGGCGATGAAATCTCTTCAGCATCTAAGCTTAAGGGCTATGTTGCTATTTGCATTAATGCTCTGCCACAAGAGTTCCACGAGAGCGCTTATGAAAAAACTGTTTTAGATGGCGCTATTACCCTTAAAGACAAGTGCATTGCTCCACTTTTGCACACCTTGCTGCTACCTTTTGATGAGCTTGATGGCATCACCATTTCACCCGAGGCACGTAAGCTCATTAATGATCGCAATATCGATGTGCCATTAAAGATTCAGCTCATCGACAAAAAGACACAGCGCCCGCTCAATAATGTCCTGCACAACCTAGCACTTAGCAAGCTTGATAATGAGCATGATGATGGCCATGCCCACTCCAACTGCAATACATCGTCTCATGGCAACACCACTGCAAAAGAAAATGCCATTGCCATTGATGAAGGCCGTAGCGACGCATCTAATGAGCACTGTCGTACTGTCGATGATCTTGCTATTAGTAGCATTGATGTATTGGATCTATCTAAAAGTGGGCATCTAGCAATATATTTTGACTACTCAATCTTTGGTCAAGAGCAACGCATTGGCTATCGACATGCTCGTCGTGGTTCATCTTTAGTTCCTGAGATCGCTACTTTAGATGAGCATGACACTACCCATCTTTCTTATTTTGATGAGCATGTGCATGACCATCAATCCATCTTTGATGAGCTTTTGCACGTTGAGCATCATGATTTTGCATCTGATGAGATTTACAGCCGCTATATCGACATAGTGCGCTCGCTCATGGCTGATGAAAAGATGCATTTTGCTAATGAGGCACGTCGTAATCAATCTCAGCGTGAACAAGATAAAAACAGCGGCTATACAAGCAAACTACTAAAGCTTTCTCTTGGCAATCATAATCCTAGCAGCATTGATAGCACTTTTAAGTACTTTAGCGAGCTCGGCTACTTCTTAACTGCCATCCCTGAAAAGCTGCGTATTTATGCAGGCAACAGCCTCACAGAGCAACACTTGCATGTGACGGATTTTGGTATTGATTGCAATGATAGATATACCGATCATTTAGTACTTGATAGCTATATTAGAACACCACTGTATCACTACACAGAGCTGTTTTATCGCAAGGCTATTGTCGAGCAAACTGAGTCACAGCGTATGTGTGACTTTTACTTCCGCCTACACTCGGATATTGGAAATATTTTCAGCCCACAAGAGCATGCGTCAGCATTAGCAGTTAAGCGCCTCTTAAAGCTTCATAGAGATACTGACTATGTTGCTCTAAAATCCGGCGCAATAAAATCACAAAACTTTGCTTTAGATGCATACATCTCTGTCTACACTCAAGTAGCTACTCAGATGATGTATGAGTACATCTTCAAGCACATGCACAAGAACACCGCTACACATAGCGAAGATGAGACTATCGATTGCTCACTACAAGCAAAGATCGCCATTAGCTCCTCCTCTGCTAATCATGGTAAGAGCTACATTACTCCTTTGTGCGCACCAAGCTTACTTGATGATGAGCAATGCTGCTTAGTACTTGGCAAGAGTACTGTACTCGTGCTTGAAAAGATGCAGACTGAGTATGCAAGCTCCTTATGTTTTGATGCGCAAAAACGCCGCGCAGGACTAGAGCTTTTATGTAATCTTCTTTTTACTGGCTGCAGCTGCGGTCATCTAATCTTTATGCTCTCTGTCTTTTC
This sequence comes from uncultured Anaerobiospirillum sp., assembly GCF_902485895.1. NCBI lineage: Bacteria > Pseudomonadati > Pseudomonadota > Gammaproteobacteria > Aeromonadales > Succinivibrionaceae > Anaerobiospirillum > uncultured Anaerobiospirillum sp. The sequence continues at coordinate 13,302 of NZ_CABTML010000069.1, forward strand.
TGTATCTCATGTGCACTCTACTTTAGATACAGGTATTTATAGAGGTGCCTTTGAAGGCAGTCTGTTCTTTAAAAAAGAGTACGCCTCATTGTGTCTCTTGCAAGTCCTATTGCAAAGCGGCTTTAACTTGATGAGAGCCCATCCTTTCCTGGTTAACTTCTTACTTAAGGACGCATATAAGGATCCTCATACTCCTGTAAATCCATTCCATGCAACTACCAAGCTTAGATGCATGGAAGCATTGGTTAAACGTAGCCATGCTCATGATGATGAGGTCATTAAACAATATGCCTATGAACTCAATGCTCAAGGACAGGCGTATAAAGACTACTTTTGTGCCGACAGAGAAGTGGCCATTGCATGTGAGTACCAGCTTGAGGGTTTAAATGAGGCAGAACTTTTAGAGTTAAAGACTCTTGATGAGAGCGATGATCTGTATGCCATGACTTTTGGCATTGCTGCCACCAAGTTTTTCTCATACCGTAATAAGCCTATCTACGATCTTACTGAGCTTACTGAGAAGAACGAGCTTAAAAGCTATATTCAAACAGAGGTAGTACGTCGTTCTCTTATCGACAAGAGTAACTATGCACGCTACTACATGTCTAAAGAGCTGCATCGTCATCAAGCCCTGTATGCGCTGCAAAGACAAGGCTATGAGTGTGATATTGAAGACGGTGCATTTTTGGACATCAACTCAACTGAATTTGACAGACTTGAGAAACTAAAGTGCCAAGCTCTCACCTGCTCGATTGATCTCATTACACGACTCTTGTCTTTCACTGGCGATATGCGCTTTTTAAGCGGACTTAAAGATCGTCACCGCCTCGTTGTAATTAGAAATTATCTAGCTTTAAAACAAAACACTTATATACACTACGATGTTAACCATGTAAGTGTTTTAAGCTGCTTTGCCGAAGAATTAGAAAGTCGTAAGTTTACGGACTCTCTATATAAGTCCTTAGACAAGTACGCCTCAAGCAAAACAAATTCTGACTTTGATATGCATCCGCTACTTCATCCAGCTATTGAAAGGCTTGATGAGTTTATGATGCTTGCTCTCAAACGAGAAAAGATTCTTGCCAAAGGCAATCTAGGAGAGATAATTAAGCAGTCGCTCAAGCTGTACGAGAAAAACCACGCGACCTATCGTAACGTATTAGCGCTCATAGCTAAATTTGTGGTGCTTGATAAACGCTTGATGCGTTACCGCATTATCAAAGAAGGCACCTTAGCGCTATTAATGCCACATAGCTTCTCAGATTTAAGAGAGCTTTTAGATAGCTCTGTAGGCTATTTCAATCGACCAAAAAGCGACGCAGAACAAAATGATGGCGACACTCAGTATGGTTGCTATCGTGGCGATCTACCGCTCTATCCATATAACGCTAAGGCCCGTGCGTCTTCATTTGCCTACTATGCAGATGAGTTTGAGTATATCTACAAACCTCCGATGCATTGCAAGCTGAGCTTGTCGTATATTAAATCCGTAGACCGTCTACTCTATGTGATTGGCTGCGACTTTATCTACAGACACGGTGTTTTCTCAGAGTCTTTGATCCACTCTGACTTAGCCTTTAAGACCGCCATGCTGTTGTGCAATATCAGCTGGGCAACCCCTCTTGCCTGTATGGCTGGTGAGCTTAACGAACGTCAAAAATCATTGCGCCTGGCGCAAAGACGTATCCTCACTGATGTCTTTGATATTTACAAAGATCGTTTACGCGGCTTAGATATTGCCAACATTATGCTCGCTTGTGACGATCGTGATACCGTCAAGTTACTCAAAGAAGATAATATCCACGAGTACCTTGACTCTCTTTGCTATTACTATGGTGCAAGCAGCCGCAATCAAGGTTCATCAGCTCAAAGCGACTTTGCTAACAAGCAATCTCATAAAGAAGAGCTGCACATTGCCTACAAAAAGCCGCCAGAGCTCGTCACTAGCTCAAGTAACGAGCAAGACAACAGTAGCTCAAGCAAAACCACCAGCGCAAAACCTCAAGCTCAAGACACAGCTTCAGGCACAAACACAGCCCAGAGCGCCAAAGCTGCTGCCACAAAATCACAGAGTGAGTTTAGCTATACCACTAAGAACATTGACTCATACTTTAACTATGAAGATCCACTCTCAGGTTCATTTGATTCAAGTTCAAATAGCTTTAGCTCTACTCTATCTTTAGGACCAACGCTGACCTTAGGCACCCACGAGCAGCACAATAGCCAAGAGCAAGAGACAAAAGCTAAGGACAAAGAACCATCAAGCTTACTTAGCTCTGATGAAGGCTCCACACTGAACCTAACTCCTGTTAGCAGCCTCACTCTTGAGCCAGTCTCCACTGAGATCAATAAGTCAGTTAAGCCACTAACAGAGCGTTTTAAAGATCACAATCCGTTTAAGTATCTACCTGACGACGATGAGGAAGATAACAGCGAGCTTGTTGACGCCACAGAACAAAGCACCACTGAGCCATCATCTATCAAAGAAAGTGATGCCGCTAAGTCAGATTCATTAGATGCACAGACAGCTATCGAAACTAAAGTAGCAGCTGATACTGATTACACAGTCGAAGTAGAACAAGACACAGCCACCGACGAGATCGCTACTGATGCTGATACTGCTAATGACGCTGCTGATGTAGATGCAACTGAAGTTGATACCTCGAATGATGTCTCTTATGAGACTGAACTCGATACTGCAGTTGAAGCAGAAGCAGATGCCTCTGATGAGACTGAACTTGATGCGGCAGTTGAGACTGAAGAAGATGACTCTGAAGAGACTGAACTCGATTCTACAGTTGAAGCTGAAGTAGATGACTCTGAAGAGACTGAACTTGATGCGGCAGTTGAAGCTGAAGTAGATGACTCTAAAGAGACTGAACTCGATTCTACAGTTGAAGCTGAAGTAGATGACTCTGAAGAGACTGAACTTGATTCTACAGTTGAAACTGAAGCAGATGACTCTGAAGAGACTGAACTTGATGCGGCAGTTGAAGCTGAAGTAGATGACTCTGAAGAGACTGAACTTGATGCGGCAGTTGAAGCTGAAGTAGATGCCTCTGATGAGACTGAACTTGATGCTGCAGTTGAAGATCTAGCTAATGACGATGACGCTGTCGAAGCTGAGTTGGATATTGCTGTTGAAGTTAATTGTGCAGATGACAATGCCTCCATTGAGGATGAGTTCACTGTAGCTGAAGCTGATGTTGAGGCTGACGATACTGCTGATGACGTCTCTAGTGTTGAGACTAGATTAGATGAAGCTGAGGACGATGCAAAGTTTGAAGCTGAGGCTCCTTTCATAGAGGACTTAGATGACTCTCAAAGCTTTGCTGATGAGGATCATGAGCTCTTTAATGATGCGGATGAGGAAGCTGATGAGAGCTTAGATCTCAGCGCTAGCGATGAGACGTTTGATGATTCTGAGGATGAACTTGATGATGTAGATGCTGAAGATGAGCTTGAGGATGAGGAAGACTTTGCTACTTTAGCTGAGCAATACTTAATCAAGTTTAGTAAGCAGCGCTATAAGAAGGCCATTATCTTAACAGTCTTAGGCTTTGATGCCTTCTTTAAGTTCTATAAGTACAGAAGACGTTTTGCAACTGAAGAAGACTCTATTAAGCTTTGCGCTACAGCATGCTCGCATTTGATCAATAACGAGCTTGAGTACTTGCATGAGCTGTTAACCGTGCAGCTTAACGAAACTCCTGATCTTGGCTTGGACATCACTTTCTTCAAATCAAATGATGATGAGTCATATGAAGAGAGTAATGATGCAGCTGCTGATGCTGATGCTGATTTAGCTAAACTTTCAGCTAAGCTTGATGAGGAGCCTAAAAAAGCTTCAAAGAATAAGAAAGCTAAAAATCCTGCTGAAAGAGGTCATAGAGACATCATGTTCTATGACTACGACAACAATGACTTTGCTCTGCTACAAAGAGACTTTAGGTTCTTCTTTGATGTCTTAGTTGAACAGACCTCTAAGTATCTGAGCAAAAAAGACCTCATTAGCTACTACTCGCTTACTGAGCAAGAAAATAAGCTCAAGCAATACCTTACGGATCAATCTGACTTACAAGAGATTTTTAATAGCTTAATGCCTAGTCAGATTACTTATATCCTAAAGACAGTAGCTAACAGCTAATTGCGCGTTGCTAGCTTGTGTCGCTAGAGTTTCAAGCTCTGACTTATACTTGCTAGCTTATCGATCACAAGCTTGGTATTGCGCTGATAATTGATCACAAGATCGAGGCTTGTGATCAAGTGTCACAATGCATAAGGTTGGCTGTTAATAGGCTTTACAGCCTTGCGCAGCTGACCTTCTTCGCTTTGGCTTACCATGCTTAGCTGATCTTCTTTGCTTTGTTCTTGCTCTGCTTAGCTGTTTTCTTCGCTTTGTGCTTGCTCTGCTTTCTGATGGCACTCTTTTTAGGTCATGGACGCTGATCTAAATGGCTTAGATATCATCAGAACTGTTAATTTTCCCCAAAGCCATGCATACACCTTATGTTCGGGTTATGATCTAAGGATAATCATCGTAATCTAAGGAAAGCTATGGCATCAGAGTCATCTCTCATTCTTGCAACCTTAGCGGTTAAAGATAATGAGGTAGTTAAGCAAGTATTGATCTCTTGTGATCCAAAGTCACAGGAACTCATTGCTGCTAACTTTGACTCTATGGTCGCAAGCGTCATTAACGCTAATCCTCAGACTACCTGCCCTGATCAGCTAAAAAACATCTCCGCTGAGCGACTATTATTCTTATTTACCTGTGCAAGCAAACTCTTTTTTAAAGGATGTAGAGAGCAAAAGTTTACAGCTACCCGCTTTAAACATTATGGCCGCTTTGTAAGATCCATTACAACCTTTTGCCTTGCTAAGAGTGAGCTTTTAGATGAGGTACTAGACCTCATTACCGATAAAACCATTAGCTCCCAAGATGCAATTAACTTCTTAAGCTGCTTACAGCATGCTTCACTAACCTCACAGAGCTCTGACTATACTGAGGAAAATGCTGAGGCAACTAAGCTGCATGCAAAGTTGCTTGCCAAACTTAGCCCACAGCAACATGATAAGCTCAAGCACATACAGCATGATCTGCTTTTAGATAAAGAGCTAGATATTGAGCACTTGAGTGCAGATAAACTCGAGTCCTTACTATCAGGCCTAAGCACTACAGAGCAAATTGAGTACTCACTTAAGCTTAACTCTAGCGATCTCTATCTTAAGTACGTACCTGAACATATCATGCAGGTACTTAAGGTTCATAATCTTGTCCATCTGAGCATCAGCGCCCAAGATAAGTCTCTTAAGCTACCTCAGGATGATGACGTTTTAAACTTAGTCATCAGCTTTAACGCCCTTGAGAACCGAGAGCAAGCAACCTCATACGCAAGCACTGACACAGTAAGCTCAAATACACCCGCACAGCGTTCACTTTGGGCAACGCAGCAGAGCGTACTAGCAAAAGATCTCAGCTCGCTGCCTAAACTGCAGTCACAGTGCCTAGTCTATGGACGCAATCTAGCTACCTTTGATAGCCGCATTAATCGTGACATTTGCTATCTTGATTTAGACGAGCTTGAGACTGTTCTCTTTGAGCAGCATAAAACTCTCTTTAGTGCAGTCACAACCCTCTCAAATAAGCTTGCTGAGCACTTTCCTCGAGAGATGCCACATGCTGCGCGACTCGATACTGCACGACTATTCGTAATCTCCAGCTTGCTTAGCTCTAATGACCTTTCACAACTGCAACTAGAGCTCAGCGAGGGTATTAGTCGTAAGCTAAACGAGCATCAGCTGCTTAAGGCATGCACCGATGCTAATAGCTCCATCTTTTCAAGCCGCATCATAGCCGATTTAAAAGAACTTTTAAGCTCAATCTTACCAGCATCTCAAGACGCATATAAAATGCGTGACATCGCTGCAGTTAAGGGTGCTGCCTGTGCTGCCAAAGCCCATGCAGATGCCGATGACGACGCAAGCACTAAAAGCGATGCATTAGTTGAGGATGATAAAGCCAATGATGAAGCCAATACTGATGATGCTTCTGATGGCGCAGTTGCTGATAAGGGCAAGGCTGCTGATGGCAAGGCTGCTGATTCGCTGGCTGATAATGCAGCGGCGGCTGATGTGGTGGCTGCAGGCACATGCGCGTTTGATGATGGTGGGGACTTTGCCTCACAGCTGATGCGCTCGTTTATGCGCACGCTTAAGGTTGAAAGCTTTGCTAAGCTCTTAGGCAAGATCGAAAACTCACTCATCTTGGCACCACAATGCTTATTTGAAGCGCTCAATACTTATCTAAAAGTAGACTTTGCTTTTGCAGATGAGAGCCATCAGCTTATAAGCCCTGAAAAGTTAAGATCTCAGCCGCTTGCTAATGCCTGCCTTAATGACTACCTCATAAGAGTAAGTAGCCAAGGCAACTTACGCGCCGCATTCTTGCCTGACTGCGTGAAGGTGGGTGTAAGTGCACCACGCTCCTTGTTCTATTGTTCTCGATCAAGCTTAAGTCAGTTTATGCACTCTAAAGAGAATGTCGCTGAGCGCTGCTATGAGTTATTAAGCTCTTATGTACAGAGCTTTGATATCGATAATGACAAGAGCATTATTTGTTGCGACATTGATACTTTGGCTAAGCAAAGCTCTGTTACTGCAGATTTGCTCGTAAAAGATCGTATCTATCTTTTAGGCTATGAGCGCGACTTACTCAACCACAGCTTCTATTTAAAGGCATTAAACGAATGCTATAGCCTTAAGTCTATTGCTATCGTGGAGCCTACTTTAGCGCTTAAACTCAACTCTCTAGAGAGTAAGTACACTCTTATCTCGGGTGCTATGAGTGAAGAGCTCTTAAAGTTCACAACTAATGAGAGCTCTGAGAATAATAGCGAAGATAAAAATGCCTCTACTGACAGCGCCCGCGCTAATAATCTTAAGCAAAAGCCAAAGGCAGAAAATCATCAAGCTCGCGCTACTAAAGGCGCTGCAAATGATGAAAGTGAGCTTGGTTCTTCTATCGCATCTGATGATGGCCATATTGCAGCGCATGAGAGTGATAACAGCGCTGCAAGCATGGCTGATGGTGGTGGTGCTAGCCTCGATGAGATGGCATCAAACGACATCGAGGGTTCTGTAGATCATGCTAATAGCTACTCTGATAGCGATGAAGAGTTAGTCTCTGAGCGTATTGAGCAAGACATCGAGGTGCTTGATAGCGAGAGCGTAAGCAGCACTGCCTCAGGTGATGATGAGCAGTCGCTACTTGCCTCAGATTTTATTGATGAAAAGAACACTCTGATCATCAAAAAGCTCGCTACCCCAAAAGATCGTGAGGCCATTGCAATCTATCGTGCTGAGCGTAATCAAGTCTTAGAGCAATTACTCTATGTCTATGATGAACTCATATGCCATATTCCGCTGCCTAACTGCCAAGGACGGGGCTTACCAACTTCATCTCACGATGCGGCCTCTGCATCTAAGGCTAAAGGTACAGCAGCTAGTTTAAAGGCTGATGCAGCCAATAATATTGCTGCGACTAACGCTCAAGATAAAGAGACTAGCAAGGAGGAGATCAATCTCGCTCCATCTTGCCTAAACCTTCAGCTGCACTTTGTAAAAAGCAGCTCAACTAGCTATGCTGATGATGGCACTGAGCTTATCGATAACAAAGACAAAATAAGCGCCATCTTAAAACAGCCGCAGTTAAACACACGTGATCGCTACAGCGAGCGTATGCTTGCCTACTATCTAAGTGAGCAGCTGCAGCTTATTACAAAGCTTTTAGATAAACTTGCTACAAGCGACACTAATAAGAGCGGTCGTAGTGAGGGTGCAGATAGCTGTGTACAGGCACTCTATGTTATTGCCTATACCAAGGATATTAAGCCTACAGCCCTCATTAGCAAGGCTTTAAAGCTCAATCTAGAAATCATCAGTCTTGAGGATATGCTTAATGGCAGAGTAAATCTGCAAAGCGTCTATGAGAGCTTGTGTTTACAAGCTCAAGTTAGCTCAATTCCTATCATTATCGATAATGTCTGCCTAGAAGAGTTTAGTGCTTTAGAGCCACTGTGCGAGGTGCTTGGTGGTGTAAGTACTGATAATGACTCACAAGCTGCCATTACTAAGAGTGCATCTCTCTATCCGCATTTAAGCGCCTTAGGCTTACATATCTTAAAGAGCAAGCAGCGCCTTAAATCTTTAGCTCAGAACGATGAGAAGAGCTTAGATCCATATTACTCAGGTGAGCAGTCTTTAAGCGCGATGATTGAGGGCGTGATAGCACTCATTAAATCCTCTATCACTAACTTAGTAGGCACACTTGATCTTTACTGTATCGATGCCAATCTAACCTTACTCTCTGCGCTTGAAGATCATGCCCGCTTAAGCCATAAGCAGGCATATAAAGATGCCTTTATCGAGCTGCCATTATTTAGCTCCACACAAGAGCGTAATCATTTACTCTCGCTCGTAAAGTCCTTTATCAGCAACGAAGTATCCTTTGATACTAAGCAGGCTTTAGGCAAATTAGACCTACTCTTACATCAGACTGGCTTTAACGATCCTAATGGCGCTACTCACGCTATAGCAGGAGTCTCCCCGGCCGTGGATGGTCCTAACGCTGCCGGAGCTACTGGCGGTGATGGTGCTGAGCCATATAGTGGGCCGTACGAAGATCAATATGGCCGCGATCCATATGGCGGTGATCCATATAACGATGCGCCATTTGATGATGGCTATAGCGCTGCACCTCGCTTTGATACAGGTCGTGATGACGACTTTAATGCTGGGGCTCATTGGCATGGCGATGCACATGGAGAGAGTAGCTTTGGTAATGAGCATCACTATGGCATGGATGGCCAGGGTAAAGGCGATTTTGATGCTCTCAGTCAGCGCCGTGCTGATCGGGTTGCGCTTACTGCCTTTGAGAGTGATAGCCGAAAGAGACATGAGCTTGATGACTTAGTCGATGAAGGTCAAAAGGGGCAGCAAGCTATCAAGCGAGCTATGGGCGTTATCTCCAAACTTTTTATTGGAGGACATGAGTGGCGCTCGTATCAAGCTCAGGCCTTGCCGCATATTCTAAGCAAGCGTAATGACTATTTAATTAGCATTCCAACAGGCGGTGGTAAGTCAGTACTGTTCCAAGGACCAGCACTGTATCGCTCTAACTTTTCTAAGCGACTTTCCATCGTTGTATGCCCGCTTAAAGCTTTGATTCTTGACCAAGTAATTGAGCTGAGAAACAAAGGCTTTACTAACGCCGATTATTTATCCTCTGACCGTGGCTATCGCGATATTCAGGAGAGTTATGCCAATATTATCTCTGGCAAAACCAATCTTCTGTACGTAACTCCTGAGCGCTTTAGATCCCGTCACTTCTTTGAGACTATTTGTGCTCGCTTTGAGCGCGATGGTGGCGGTGAATATTTGGTCTTTGATGAGGCCCACTGTATCTCACAATGGGGCAAGGAATTTAGACCTGACTATCTTAATGCGGCCAAGATTTGTCGTGTTTTGCGTCAGTGTTTTGATCTGGCCATTATCATGTGCTCTGCCACTATGACCACACAGGTCTCTACTGAGCTCATGAGCTACCTCAACAATCCACTGCGTTTAGGCGAGAGTAGTGACAATTACAATCCTATTCGTGAGCACATCAAAATTCAGATGCGACAAGTATCTGAAGACTTTGAAAGCCGCATTAGCGCGATATTAAATTTCATCAATGAAGAGAACATCGACTTTGATCAAAGCCGCATGATCATCTTCTGTCAAACACGCAAGCTCTGTGAGAAGGTCTCACAAGCTTTAGAATCGGCAGCATACACCTTTATTGCAGAGAAAAGTATTGACCGCACTGTAGAGCACGGTAGGCTTAATCTTGCCCACTTAGGTCCAATTGCCAAGATCGCTGGCCATGTGGATTTCTTTCACGCTGGCCTTTCTGCTACAGCGCGTAAGAATCTCTTTGAGCGCTATAAAGACGATGATGCTCAAACACAAGACAGCACCTCACAAGATACTGTCGATGATGTTTTGTCATCAGAGCAGCATAAAAATTTAGATAAGCCTATCTATGTCCTATGCGCCACAAAAGCCTTTGGTATGGGCATGGATATTCCAAATATCCACTATGTAGTGCACTTTAGCCCACCTGCGGTCTTTGAAGATTACTTACAAGAAGTCGGTCGTGCTGGCCGTGATATGCAAGCCTACTTTAAGGCTTTTCCAAACGGTACCAAGATCCCAGCTTTATGTCTGTACTGCCAGAGTGATTTTGAAAAGGCTAATGAAAAGATCAACAGCCAGCTTATAAGCTGGAATCAGCTCATTGATGCAGATAAGTCGCTGCGCTCATATATTAAGCACTTTAGATCACTTGAAGAGGCCAAGAAAACTCCGGTACTAACGCCTATTGATGTCGTTAGCCGTAGTCGCAATAAGATCTTAGTCCCAAGCTCTAATGAGACTAATACCCATAACCGTATCATCTTAAGCTACCTTGAGGAGCTAGGACGCATTTGCACGCAGTTTAATGGCCTGTGTCCGCTGCCAGTTCGTATCGACTACGACAAGCTCAAGAGGCACTTAAGCACGATTAAGATTGCCCAAAACTATCTTATCTCTGAAGATGCAGCTAAATCTGATCTCTTTAGCTCCACAGATGATGATACTCCGCGTATCACCATCTCAAGCAAGATGAGCTCAGATCCTATCTCCAAACTTGCAGCTGCTGCTTTAGGCCTAACTAGCAATGAAAGCGAGGACAACAGTGCTAGTGACCATAGCTATCAGGATAAGACACATCAAGATAGTGACGCCTTTATTGTGCGTGATCGCGATATCCTCGATCATGAATCGCGATCACTGAGCGAGTTTTTAATTGGTTCAGCCCTGCTCAAGCTCGTTGATCAAGCTAAAAGCGCCAGACTAGAACGTAAGGCCAAAGCTCAGCAAGCTAAAGATGCAGAAAAAGCAGCTGCGCTTGTAGATGCTAAGAAAGCTACTGCGGCTGAAGATGATGAGCAAGCAGCTGAGCTTGTAGATGCTAAGGATGATGCAGCTAAAGATGCTAATGACTCAGCACTAGAGGCTGCTGCTGATCTCATTGCAGCTGATGTACAGGCAAATGCTCAAAGCATTGACAATGATGATGATAGCGCCGATGAAACTAAGAGTGCTAAGAACGCTCATAATTCTGAAAGCTCAGATAGCCCTGAGAGCTTAGATAGTTCTGATCTCGCTAAGAGCACTGATAGTGCTATTGCAACGGTGCTTGATGAAGATCTTGATGAAGACAAAGATTTAAGCGACCATGTACTGATTGCATCTGATGTAGATCAGCTTGTTGATGTAGCTAAGCTTTCTCGTGAGTGCAAGCTCTCGAATGCACAGGTTATCAATGCGTTAATTGAGCTAATGCAGCGCAATACTCTGGAAATTGCAGCACCATTTAGCATCGACTTTTTGGAGCATCGTCGCCATGAGGTCGGCTATTTCTTTAATCCAAATGACGTGGCATATAGACAATATGAGCAGTATATTGCCACGCATCTACCAACCATCTCAATTGCGATACAAGTGCTACGCTCTGTCTTTTCTGATGGATACTCTACATATCTAAGAGCCCTTAAGATCGAAGCTGAGCGCTATGAGGAAGATAGCCTATTCTTTAAACGCCATGGTCATAACCAACGTACCTTCAAGCACAATGGACGCACATCTGACATTGATGGGCATTCATTAGATGGCTTTGAGCAAGTTCAGTATCAAAACTCTGATCAAGAGTCGATTGAACAAGCCAAGAAGGCTTTCAATGTTATTGATAGTGAGGAGTACTCACTGTCAGCTGCATCTTCTAGTAATGCTGATGGCTCTTCTAATCCTCAAGGGATGCAATCACAGGAGCATAAGTCCTATCGCAATATCTTATTCACCCGCAAAAAGTGCTTTAACTTAGTACAAGAGTTTATGGATCCTTTATTGCCTGATTGTAAGCTCTATGAGGTCAAGAAAGTTATCAAGAGCACTAAGAGCGATCCTAATAAAAATGGACTGGTGGATACTTCAGAGGAAGTTATCACTAATGTATTTCAGTTCATGCCTTGGTTTGAGAAGGAAAATCACTCGAGCCATTTGCGGGTAGAGGTTTATGCAGAGAAAGTTGCTACCTCTATCTTTAGGTTGCTTGCTAATACTGCCTCATATTTACCAGGCATTAAAGTAAGCTACGATAAGCAACGCTACCATGATGTGGCTTCAGCCGATGCTTTATTGCTTGAAGTAAGCAACAATGCCTACGAGCTCTTTTTGGATGTGATGTATGAAGATCTCCTCATGATCATCGAGTTTTTACAATCACGCAATTTACAAAGCACTCAAAGCTCTAACAATGTCCATCAAGACCTGCTCCATAACTATCAGCAAAATCCAGCATTAGCTAATGCCGCACAGAGCACGAGTGATACTAAAGAAGAGCAAGCAAGCCTTGCAAATAGCTATACTTGGCATGATAACTGGTGTGCCGTGATCAATATGCTCGGCCTCATGCACAGGGACTCGATCAATCTTAGGAATAAATACGAGCTTAAGCACTCACGCAATAATGCATATGATGCTTACAATAAGCTCTCTGAACAAATCTACGGCTATAACTACTTTAGATTTATTCTCGATGCTTTAGGCACCTTAAACTTCATTAAGAGCTCATCTTTAATGAGCTTTGGTATTGAGATCTTTACCTTAGATGGCTGCAAGAGTGATATCGATGCGGCCGATACTGAACAATCGAAGTTTTACAATAAGCGTAGAGAGTTTGAGCTTATAGAGCAATTTAGACGTCTGCGTATTAGCATCATGCAGCTGTTCTGTGAACAAGTGCCTGAGAGTATGCGCAACTCGTTTATTCAGAGCATCTTCCAGTCTAAAAACTCCGATGACTTTGTTAACAATATTGCTAAGTTCTCTAACAAGAACAGCATGCTACTGCAGCAGCTGCAGGCGCATGCTTTAGAACTTGAAGAGAGCAAGCTAGTTGATAATGAAGAGCAATGGCAGATCTATAACGCTCCGCTTAATCAAAATATCAATGTTATGGCAGGACCTGGCTCTGGTAAGACTCACATCTTAACCATGAGAGCAGCACGTTTAGTGTATCGCGAGCACGTCGCTCCTGAGTCAATCTTAGTACTTGCCTATAACCGCGCTGTAGTTATCGAGCTTAAAAACCGCCTCAGCACACTCTTTAGTGAGCTTGGTATGCCGCGTCTTGGTCGTCGCATCAAGGTCTTTACCTTCCATGGTTTAGCCAAACGCTGTTTGCAAGGTAAACTCAACGATATCGAAACTTCCTCATGGGAGCTAGCTCTTGCAAGTTACCTGCAGCTTGAGCCGCAGCTCTTTACAAGCCTATTCCCACGTCTTGAGTACCTCATGATCGATGAGTTCCAAGACATTACTGCTACTCGTCTACAGGTGCTCAATCTCATCGTCAGTCAGTATCAGGATTTACGCTTGTTTACCATTGGCGATATTAATCAGAGTATCTACGGATTCGATCGCATCAATAATCATGGCAGCAATCAGCGTATTAGTGTGCAAGAGTATGCAGCTAAGCTTTGTCCTGAGCCATATTATTACTACTTGCAGCAGCGCTTTAAGCCTGTCACCATGACTTTATGCCGCAATTACCGCTCTTATCCAGACATCCTCAAACTCGCCTCCGAGTTTTTAAAGGATAAGACTTACTTGCCAGTTAGCGATCCTAAAATCGCCAGCTTTGCGCCTAAGCATGAGTACGCCCGCGTCTACGATCTTACCGAGAATCCTAACAACTTATGGTACGAGCTCTTTAAGAAAACCTTTGAGTTTGCTCGTAAGAAAAACCGCGAGTCTATCGAGCTCATTAAACAAGGCGAGGAGCTCCTTAAGAGTACGCTACAAGAGTTTGACTTAAAGCTAAATGCCAATGACCATCAAGCTAAGCCTCTAGCCATTGAGCAAAAGAATCCTACAGTAGCGAGCGCAGATGCCAAAGATACCGATGATGATTCTGCCGATGCTGCTGAAGAGTTTGTAGCCACAGGCCTTGAAAGCACCGACTCTGCTGACAAGGGCATAAATACGCTGAGCAAGCTCATAAGCGATGATGACGACGATGAGCTGCCTGACTTTATTGAAGATGACCATCCTCAGGATGATGACAGTGCTTCTGCTAATGACAAGGTAAGAGCCAAGCAATCAGCTGAGGCTGATGCTAAGGCCAAGGCAAAAGCCAAGGCTGAGGCTAAACTACAAGCCAGGGCTGAGGCCAGAGCAAAACAAGAAGAGCTGGTGTTGCGCAGGCAAATTTCTGAGTCTAAAAAGGATGTCGACCTTAAGCACATCATGGATGAGGTTAGCGCCGAGATTGAGCTTAATAACCGCAAGCAACAGGCATACGATCTCATCAAAGAAGGTGAACGTCGCTCGATTAAGACTATTGCACTGCTCTTTAGAACCAATAACGATGTTTATCGCGGCTTAAGCAAGATCAAGAACAGCATTCCAGACTATGTGCATTTGCATATTCAGGGTGGTAGCTCACTTGCGTGGTTTAGAGAACGTGAACTCTATGAGATCGCCAACTATATCTATCAAAATAGAGAGCGTGTCTGCATTAGCGATGATCTAATTGTAACTTCTGAGGACAGCTCACTTGAGCAAAACAAGAGTACAGCTCAAGAGATTAAGGAGCTATGCATATATTTAATGCAAATGTTCCCGCTGTGGGATAAGGTGCTGCTCGACATTGCTTATTGCACAGTACTTAGCTTCATGGACTCGCTTGATGAGCAAGATGGCAAAGTACACTTTGAAGATCTCTATGAGTACTATGTAGATATCTTAGGCAGTGATGATGGTGGTCAGATCTTCAAACTCTATGAGCGCTATGGTTCTAAGCGTATTTTAGGACACGATAGTGGTCAAGATGAGAGTTTGCAGGTCGTAATGACCACTATGCACAAGGTTAAGGGCTTAGAGTTCGACTTAGTAATGGTCGTACCTACCTTTGCACCGCTGCCTCTGAGTGAGCATATGAACGTCTCTAATTTGCATGGCTTTAAGCGCTCAAACTATAAAGATGCAGCTAGTGCCGCACACGCTGCGAAAACTATTCCGCTCTTTGATGATGAGCTTGCTGACTTTGAAGAAGAGCGTCGTCTGTACTATGTGGCATACACCCGTGCTCGCAAGTACTTACGCGCCTTTAAGGCCGATCGTGAAAAAGCTTTAGATGAAAACCGTCGCTATATCTACGAGCGCGAACAAGTCTCACAATTTAGCGAAAAACAACCGCAACTAGATCACTATTTCATAAGCTTTACAGCGCAAGCTAGTAACTTTGGCATCAACGATTACATCCGCAATTTCGTGAAGCGCAATGACAGTGTGATGCTGCAATTAGTCCGCGTTAACAATGGCATCAATGGCTATAGCCCACGCACCTTCCAAGAACAGTTTGTGTGCTATATCCTCCATCAAAAAGATGAACAATCAAGCCCATGCATCATTGGTCGTTTGTCGCAAAAGAATCCAATCTTCAATGCCATGATTAAATACAATGTGGAGTTAGTTGATGGCTTGTTTATTAGTAATATTGCCACTTGGACATACCAAGACACCTTAAACTCTGATGAGCGCCGCGCCAATGAGGCCTTAGCTAACCATCAAAAGGAGCCATTTGCTTACTCTAAGCTCTGGTGCAATGAGGCTAAACGCGCAGGCTTTGTCTATGTCATCATGCTCGCTGGCTACGGTCATCCATATTCGCCAAAGGCTTAACCTTGGACGTAGCCTTGAGCTTGAGGTGGAGTTTGGCTCCGGCTATGCTCTGGAGCTTGAGATGTAACTTAAGCTTGAGCTGGAACTTGGGCTTGGCCTTGAGCAGTAACTTGAGCCTGAGCTGAAACTTGGGCTGTAGATTGGATTGCACTGCCACTTGTTTTGAGGCGATGATGAGCCATTGACTGCACGAGGTGATGGCTAAAAGATGTGGATAGCTGCTTGTGCAAATTAGGCAAACTTTGTTAAGTTTTTGCCGATTATTGTTAAATAATTGCACAATTGATGTGCTTTTGCGTGTTCTTTTTGGCATAATTGCGCAGTCTCTAGGCGATGGCGGTAAGGAGTTTATTTACGACGCCACGTGTTTAGGGGCTAGCTTCATGCCCTTGCGGTACAGGGTTTGAGCTTGTTGTGAAGCTATAGACGTGTTATTGCCTTGAGCTAAGAGGCGGGCGATAACTAGGGGAGGTGCCGCTAACTAAAGGCTAAGTGAACGAGCGACCACTTACCTTAGACGATATGCTCTATCGTCGATCTAGGCAAAATAAGGGATTCTTATGCGCCGAAATGATATTCTCAAGAGCAATGCCTCTGATGTTGCACATCAAGGCGCATTCGATCTTGAGCAATACGCTTCTCAAATGAAGCAGCTAGATTCTGAAGCCCTCTACACTTTTATTGCAGCTGTAGTGGTAACTTTGGTGTTCTGGCTGTCTATCTTCTTCACCCACGACTCTTCAGTCACTCTCTTGCATCTACCTTTGTGGTTTGTTCTAAGCTGCCTTGGAGGTTATGCTTTCTCTGTTATAGCCGTTATCTTCTTAGTAAAAGTTTGCTTAAAGTCCATGGCTCTAAAAGTGCCATCCTATAAGCACTCTGATGATGGCTTAACTGTAGCTAATAACAAGAATAATTCTATCTAAAGGTAGCTTACAAGACATGACTAACGTTCTTCCTTTGCTGCCAATAGGTATTTTCTTTGCCGTTCTTTTAACTATTGGCTACATCACTTCATATCGAGCTAATCGTGCAGCTCACTTTAAAAAAGAGTATTTCTTAGGTTCGCAAAACTTAGGCGGCATCGTTTTAGCGATGACCTTAGTTGCAACCTATGGCTCTGTATCTTCATTCATCTCAGGACCAGGTGTTGCTTGGAATCTCGGTCTTGGTTGGGTGGTCTTTGCCGCACCTCAGATCATTACTGCATTCTTGATCTTAGGTATGCTCGGCAAAAGAATGACTATCCTTGCTCACCGCACTGATAGTCTTACTGTTATCGACCTCTTATTTGAGCGCTTTAAGTCTCGCACTGTATCTTTCATCTTAGCGGTGATGATGGTGCTGTTCTTTACTGCCATGATCGTCGGTCAGTTCATTGGCGGCGCTCAGATCTTTGCAGGTCTTACTGGTATTGATTACAGCTTTGGTCTCATTATCTTTGCCCTGGTGACAGTTTTATACTCATCAGGAGGCTTTAGAGCTGTGGCAATTACTGATGCTGTCTGTGCCTTTTTAATGTTACTAGGCATGTTTATCTTAGCTTACGTCATCATCTCTGAAGGTGGTGGCATTGCTGCTATTATGGACACTCTTTCTAAGGTAAACATTGATGAGGCTACTGGCATTAGCCGTAATCTTGAGTTTAACGCTGGCGGCAATCTTTCTTTAGGCTTACTGTTCTCATCATGGGTCTTAGTAGGTTTTGCCACTGTTGGTCTACCACAGAGCTTAGTGCGTTGCATGGGATATAAGTCATCTCATGATCTGCACAAGTCCATGATCATCGCTACCGTAGTTTGTGGTGCACTGATGATCGGTATGACCATGCTCGGCGTACTCTCACGTGCGGTTATTACTGAGATGCCAAAGGCAGGTACCGATGCGGTGATACCAACTCTGCTTGCAACTAAGATGCACCCAATCATTGCCGGTGTAACTATCTTAGGCCCATTAGCAGCAACCATGAGTACTGTAAGCTCACTGTTAATTGCTGCAGCTTCGGCCATCATTCGTGATTTATTTAAGTCACTCCACCGCGATAGCTCCACTGCATCTGCAAGCAAGGCATCTGCAGCTGCTGCCGCCGATAGCACTGCAGCAGAAGCTAATGCAGCTGATAGTACTGCAACAGCTATTAAGAGCGCATCAAATGAGGAGCACGAACTCATTAAAGATGCCTCAAGCAGCTCCATTAGCTATCATGAGAAACTCATTGCCCGTGGTACCACCATGGTGATGGGTGTGGTAGCAATTACCCTTGCTCTTTTCCCAATGGATATTGTGGTATGGGTAAATCTGTTTGCGTTTGGTGGTCTTGAAAGTGCCTTTGTATGGCCAATTATTTTGGGCATGTTCTGGAGACGTTTTAACACCTGTGGTTTATTAACCTCCATTGCACTGTCACTTTCAGTCTATGCCATCTTCATGATCTTTAAACTGCCATTCTTTGGTTGCCATAGCATTGTTCCTGCAATGTTAGCTGGCCTTATCGGTGCTTTTATTGGTACCTATATTGGCAGCGCGATCTTAGGACAACGTATGAGCAAGGAGACCCATATGATCTTCTTCCCTCACAAACCAATGCTCGACTAGTCCTAACAAGAATGCTCTACTAAGTCCAAAAAGTACGAGCGGCACTAGCTTAAACCAAGCAATAAGCTATAGCCAAATACTACAAAGGCCGGTGAAACATGCTTAGGCATGAGCTCACTGGCCTTTTTAGTTATGAATAACGCACTTACAAGCGCCTATTCATCATTATCTACATCATCTTTATACAGATTGAAGCCTTGCGGCAATCCATATGAGTAGCCTGCATCCTTAAACTTCTCAGTGGCTCGCTCATAAGATGAAACACCCTTAGGTCTATACCCACCGCCATTTTGCGCACCACCATAAGCATTGCCGCCATGTGCAGTGCCACCATTTTGAGTGCCACCATAAGCATTGCTAACAGGTGCTGCACCTCGGCCCTGCCCCATCGCTCTTGGATCTACTCTGCGCTGACCTTGCTGTGCATAAGCTCCATCACCATCTGCTGCGTTTGTAGCAGCATAAATATCTTGTGTAGCTTCATTAGCATATGGCTCAGAGTTATTGGCTCTTGGTGCACGTGCTCTAGAGTATGCTCTTTGATTGTCTGCAGCAGTCTTACGTTTGCCTACTTGCTCACTTTGGTTAGATTCCAAGCAATTTAAGAACTGAGATACGCTCATGGAGCCATTCTCATCTTCCTCTTCGGCAAAAGGATTATCTCCAAATGGAGAATCACTTTCTTTAGCAAAAGGCGAGCGTGCTGATTCATAAGATGAATATGGCTCACTTGGCACAGAGCCATGATCCTCATCCTCGAATGCTTCTGTCTCAGCCGCATAATGCTCTGAGTTAGTACCATCAGCGCTATGGTTCTGATACTGCTCCTGGCCATAGCCGTTTGCAGACGGGCTATACCCGTTCTCTGCTGGCATGCCATAACCACTTTCTGCTGGCATTCCATAGCCGTTATCTTGGCCATAGCATGGTTCTTGGTTATAACCATAGCCGTAGCCTTGAGGTGGTACTGGGCTATTTGCTTGTAATTGGCCATAGGCTTGTGCTGGGATATGGGATTGTGCTGGGCTTGGCTGATTTGCAAAGCCTGAGGTTATAGCCTGGGTTGGGGCCTGCGATGCGGCTAGTTGTCGGCGTGGGGCGATAACTTGAGGGATAGCTTTGGCTTTGGCCTCTTTACCGCTCAGACGCTCGATCTTGGATGAGTGTGAGAATGATAAGGTGCGCTGCTTGTTAAGCTTCTCGTACCAAACGACATACTCGCCTTCAACTACTCTAACTTCGAGTACATGACCATAGCCTAAGATCTTGTGATGGAAGCGCTCACCGACCTTAAGTAGATCAGGATTGTAACTTGAGTGAGTAACAGCCTGCTGCTTGATAACCTTCTCTGGGGCCTTACCAATACTGATAAAGTCTTGATCTTTTAGCTCACCGATAAAACGAGATGGCTCACGAGTGTATCTTTCTTTCTTAGCACGGTTTAAGAGCTCACCACCGGCCTCAACTAAGAATAGCTGCTTACAGGCACGGGTCATAGCCACGTACATGAGGCGGCGTTCTTCAGCAACATTTTGCTCGTTAATGGAGTTCTTAGTTGGGAAGATGGACTCATTAAGACTAATCACAAAGACGTAATCAAACTCTAGGCCCTTAGCGTTGTGCACGGTCATCAGGCTCACTGGAGAAATGCCTTGATTAGCATCGAGCGAGTTCATGAGAGCAATCTGTCCGATAAAGTCGGCTAGATTTACATCATCGTCATGATTCTTCTTAAAGTCGCTTAAATAGGTTCTTAAGCTAGCAAGCTTTTCTAAACGCTCGTCTTCACCAGATTGCTTTAAAAACTCATCATAGCCAGAGTCATTTAAGATGATCTCTAAATCATCACTTGGGCTACGGAATGGAGCTGAGGCGAGCTTGTTCATCATCTCGATGAACTTGCTCATATTATTGCCTGGGTTTAAGAAAGGATCATCAATGGCCATGCTCAAAGCACGGTATAAAGAGCAACGATGATTACGCGCAATCTCTTCTAAGCGCTCCATACGCTTCTTACCAAAGCGACGTGGCGGCACATTAGCAATACGTCTAAAGGCTACATCATCATCAAGATTTACTCTCAGACGTACATAAGCAATAACATCACGAATTTCTTTGCGATCAAAGAAGCTCAGATCGCCCACCATATTGTAGACAATCTTACGTGCCGCGAGCTCTTGCTCTAAGATGAGAGCAATAAAGTGCGAGCGGTATAAGACTGCAATGCTAGCCTCAGGATTGTGTCTTTGAATATCCTTAATCGTTCTGCCAACAAACTTTGCCTCAATAAAGCTATTGCCAGCATGAGCCACGATTGGCTTGAGTGTATGCACACTCTTAGGCTTATTTTTCTTATAGTAATTGTCTCTTTCTTGCTGCGCACCATAGCGTCCACGTGCTTTAGTGGTAGCTGTACCAATTGGCGGAAAGTAGCGCTCGGTCTGATGGGCATTATGCTCTTGATCTTGGCTGCCAAGGTTAGCAAAGGAGGCGTTAGCAAGATCAGTATTGTTGCCATCGAAGTTGCCTGCAGATGCATAACTTGACTCATCATTAGCATCGAAGTTGATGCCAACACGACGCAGCTTATTTTCTTTTTTGTAGCCGACGGTTTTCTTGAGCCTATCGTACATAGGCTTGCCCACCTGAGTACTAAACTCCTCAGGTATGACCTCATCGCAATCGTCTTCAAAAATAGAGCTAAAGTCATCATCACCAAATGGTGACTCGTAGCTCTCATCTTGAGTTGGATCGTAATAGAGAGTTTGCTCAGGCTGAGCTAAAGCTGCAGGTACATTACGATTCGCAGCGTTGCCTAAATAGGACTTATTTTGAATCTCTCTGGCTACTTCCTTACTTAACTCTTCATCAGGCTCATAATTTGGATCAATTACGCTGACCATATCGTCTAAGGTAATATCACCACGCATTGGCTCTAAAGGCAGGCGCTCAGGATCTAAATTATTTGAGATCACCGAGTAGGCTGCCTGCAGAATATTGCCTTGAGAGCGATAGTTCTTAGTCAGATGTAATTGCACGCCATCTTCGTCAGCATGAGCGTCAACAAAGCCTTTAAAGTACTCAACGCGAGCACCTCTAAAGGAGTAGATGGTCTGATCAGGATCGCCCACGATAAAGAGGTTTTGATTAAAACCTGCCAAGATCTCCACTAACTCATACTGATCTCTATCGATATCCTGAAACTCGTCTACCAAGATATATTCAAGACGCTCTTGCCAACGCTGTCTTACCTCAGGGAAGTTCTTTAAAATGTGCAGCGTGAGTAAGATGAGATCATCAAAGTCGAGAGTATATGTACTTCTTTGGGCAAAGAGATAGCGCCAATAAAGCTTTAAAGTATCTTCTGTGGCACTGCTAGAGCGAGCAAGCAAGATTGAAGAGTCATCACCAACAAAATCAGGGATGTAGTCTTTTGTCTCTTTAGTAGAGTCAATAAACTCCCAAGCCTTACGTAAGTTGAGCTCCTTACCATTGATGTCGCACTCTTTGTACAGAGGTCTTAAGATCTCTTTAACATCGTTAACATCAGCAATGGTAAAAGTCTTAGGCCAGCCTAAAACACTGATCTCTTCACGCAAAAAGCTAGCGCAAAAGCCGTGGAAAGTAGTGATAAATGGATTGCCAATAGCATTGCCGCACAGAGCCTTCACACGCTCCTTCATTTCGGCTGCAGCTTTGTTAGTGAAGGTTACGCACCACACAGATCGTGGTGAGATACCGTATTCACTAATTAAATAGGCATAGCGATAGGTCAGAGTCTTGGTTTTACCAGTACCTGCACCCGCGTGAAGACACACATAACCCTCGGTGATTTCCACCGCAGTACGTTGTTCTTCGTTGAGTACATCTAACCACTCAGACATGTTGTCCCCACTAATTGATCACTAATTTGCGTAGCTACTGATCATATCAGCATTATCGCCTACTCCCAAATTAAGGAGCGCACTCATACACGCTAAGCCATGTATGAAAAATTACGAGCAGTACTTATGCACAGTTCTTTAAGTTAAGCGCGACCTTGCCAAGAATACGCAGGCTATTAGCTGCACAGTCTAAATACTCAGCGGCATCGAAACATAAGTCAGATAAGCTTAGCGCACTTAAATCTGTAGTAGCACTTTCATCAAAGTTATTGAGCATTAGTGCGCACTCTTCAAGCGCCTCAAGATCAATACCTGCAGCGACTATGGCATCAGCGCTACCATACTTAGATTGTGCAAGATAAATAAGCTCATGTCCTAGATAGTTGAGGCCATTAACAATGGAGTACATATTCTTAGTTACCATTTGCACGAATGCATCAGGTAGCACAAAGAGCTCCATGAACAGATTGTTATTTAGTCCTGCAGCAAGCTCATCTTGTGCAAAAACTGGCATGTCCGCATCAGAGCCATCAACTAAGATCCAATCTTGTAGCATCTGATGGGCAATAAGACGTGATTGTCCTAAAGTTGCTCGAATCGCACTAGCCCTTGCCTCCATACTCATATGAGCAGCACATTGTGGCTCATCATCACATGCATCATCTGATGTAAGAGCAGAATCATCACAAGAGCAATCCTCATCTTCAAATGACTCTTGAGTACCCTCTAATTCCTTGAGGCGCTCATCAAGCTCGTCTAGAGAGATTTTGCGGGCAGCAAACTCTGAAATTGCATGAGCAGTAATGTCTACAATACATTCTTTGAGCGAGACCAAATTCTCTAAAGTCTCATTAGGATTCTTGGCACTGTCCTTATCAAAAAAGCTCTTATCGTATAGCGGCATAGCAATAAACTCCTCATCTAGCCTAAATATTATAGAGGCTATTGCTCATGGTGAGTTTACTGTTTTTCTCAACAGCAGCCTGAAGACACAAAAGTAAATAAATGGCGATGCAGATTCACCCATGAACTGCGATCTCAAGACGTAGCTATGACAATAGCTTAGTATGTACACTCTAAGATCTTAGGCAACGAGAATTACGACAAGCTGATTGTAGGAAGGATGCTTTAGCCACTGCGGCGGCAAAAGATGGGCTTTACGGTTAAATGATAGCAGCAAGGAGGGGCCATATTGGCTTAAGCCTATGCGCCGTGTCGGCACATAGGCTTTTGTCGGTTTAGAAGCTGTTGCTACTTAACCTTTGGACCATCTGAGATCTTGGTAAAGTCAAAGAGGTTACGATCTAAGAGGTGGGATGGAACGACGTTCTTGAGCGCCTTAAAGATGATGTCTGGACGCTTTGGATATTCCTTTTCCCAAGCGCGAATCATGCGCAGCATGGCAGCACGCTCTTCGTTTTCACCATAGCCACATAAGCCCTTTGGCAGGATTGGGTACTCCTTGAGCTTAGATAAGGTGGTGAGATCTTTTTCCTTACAGTACACCAGTGGGCGAATCACAGTGAGATCGTCGTTATCATTACGAAGAATTGGCGGCATGGTCTTCATAATGCCTGAGTAGAACAGGTTTAAAAAGAAAGTCGCTAAGACATCATCACGATGGTGGCCTAAAGCAAGTTTGTTAGCACCAATCTCACGAGCGATGGAGTATAAGAAACCGCGACGCATACGTGAGCAAATAGAGCACAGGCGAGTGCCCTCTGCAGTCTTGGCCTTGGAGATTTCATAAACTGGCTTCTTTAAGCAGAAGAAATCTAAACCTACTTTACGTAAGTGCCCCTCTACCACGCCCTCAGGAGAACCTGGGAAGCCTGGATCAATATGTACAGGAACTAAGGTAAATGGAATTGGAGCAGAGCGCTTGATGGACAGCAGCAGATCAAGCATGGCATAGGAGTCTTTACCACCTGAAATACATACCATGATCTTATCGCCTGGCTCAATCATGCCGTAATCACCAATGGCATGACCTACCTTACGACGCAGACGCTTAAAGAGCTTATCTGCCTTGTACTTAGCCTCTTTGTCCTCGATATTGAAATAAGGACTTACCTTACGGCCATATTCATCTGCTTTAGATGGCAGATCGTTGTCATCACGCACTTGTTTTTCCTCTCATGGCGCTGCACTTGAAAAGCGTAAGTACCCATCTTGATGATATAAGTACTTGTGCTTTTCGGCGTCTTACTAATCCGATCTCAGGCTGACTTGAGAGCCTGTCTTGTTAATCGCAATACATGCGACTCAAGGGGGATCGGCAAAAAAATCGGGCCATAAGTTTAGCACATGGAAGGCAAAAACATCAGCAAAGTGAGAATCAAAAACTAGAGCGCACAAACAACAAAGGCAGCTACAAGCATTTTATGCTTGTTAAAGCTGCCTTATCTTAGTTTTACTAGGCCTTCATGAGGCCTTGGCTTGATAATCTTATTTATCTATTCAGTTACAGCTTCAGAGCTTACTGGAATACGCTCAATTACTGCCTTTGGAGTAATCACAGCGCAATCGCAATCGAGCTCATCTACTACGCGCTCACAGATGTTGCCTGCTAAAGCTACTGCAATACCCTTACGTGCAGAAGTACCAATAAACAGAGCAGTTGGGTTGAGCTCAGCGCATAAGGTTGGGATTACATCATCTGGCTGACCTTCGCGAATATGACAATACTCAGCTGGAATCTTATGACGTGCAGCAAATGACAGCACTGCCTTGCAGCCTTCTTTTAATGCAGCATCGCCTAAAAGATCAGGGGCAAAGCCTGGCAGGTCAATAGCTGCTGGCGGCAGGATTGGAGGAATAGCATTGAGAATATGAATCTTGCAATGCATGATACGAGATACCTCTTGAGCCTCACGCAACAGACGTACGTTGAGCATCTTAAGCTCGGTATCTTCTGGGTCAGAAAGATCAAGTGCAATTGCAATAATGCCAGTTGGATGCCAGATATGATCTTTGGCAATGAGCACTGGAACAGGCGCATGACGGAGCAGCTGCCAATCGAGTGGAGTGAATAACACGCTATCAAACATGCCGTGCACTTCATGAGCCTTGATGAGAAGATCTACAGCTTCATCCCGGGCCATCTGAGTAATTTGCTTACCCACATTCTTGGAGCTGATGATACGAGTCTCAACGTCATATCCCATAGCATGTATAGACAGATATGACTTAAGCCACTTTTCACTCTTGGCAGTTACATCAGCGTTGATATCTTCTTTAGACTCTACAGAAAGCACTGATGGAATACCAGGAGTCATCTCAGAAACTGGCATAACAGCGATGATCTTACGTCTATCTTTGCCAGCTGCCTGTGCTAAAGCCATAGCGCGCTCTAAAGCTACTTGGCGCATTTGCTTTGGCTCAATGACCACTAAAATCTTCTTAAGTTTTCGCACCTTAAGTCTCCGTTTTCCTTTTCAGGCTGTTTGTATGCCTCTATCTTATTGCCTATCTTGAGCGTTTTTCAAAGCTTATGATGACAAAGAAAAAGCACAGAGCGTGACGCTTTAAACTAGCGCCTCAGCTATGACGGCCTTAAGTACATACATGGTATGTGAGTTTAGCTCAACAACTAAAGGACGTGTAAATGCCCGATCCTTTAGCCTGACGGCTTTATATTTTAGCATGCTCATAACAAAACGGCTTAATACATGAGCAACAACGATCACTTAGCCATGTTCTTATTGCGATTGAACCATACTTACACTCTGAGCAGTTTACGTTTTGCACCAAACCCATCTATCGAAAGCAAGGATAGGAAATACACCAACAATACATCTAAGCCATTTGCTCTTTTCATTTTGGAGCAGAAAGGTGATCATCAGAACCAAGTAGTGGTAAACGGCTCTATTAGCTGATCTTAAGAAAAAAACTTGTGCAGGCTCATAGCTGCAGCGCTTGAGTTATTCACGAGAGGAAGGTCTTGAGATGCTTTAATCTCTAGCCTTTTTGTTATGCCGAAACGACAAAGATGCTTTTGATTATGAGGCTTTGCTCTATGGGCCTTGGCTGTATGGGGAGGAACCTTGGCTGTGTGGGGATGAACCTTGGCTGTATGGGGATGAACCTTGGCTTGTGGAGCCAAGGTCATTATTGAATGGGATGGGATTGCGTGAGATTACTTATCGTCTTCGATGCAGTAGTCGTAAGTGGTGTTCACTAAAGTTGCCCAGGCATTACGGATGCGCTCGACATAGCGGTCATGCACGGCTTTATTCACACTATAGTGGAAGTGATAGTTACCCACACCTGTCCAAATATTACCGCCGGCCTTTTCAATTTCACGGCGCACTAAGTAGCCCATTGCCCAAATGTTGTGGCAAGGCTTTGACTTAATGACGCTCTTGTTGAGATTAAACTGCTTTAACTCACTAATACGTACATCATTAATCTGTGCAGGACCACAATCTTGAGTGCCGTTTCTATTTGTACCGCATTTGCCATTGAGCGGGCCGCGCTCAACATACAAAATTGAGTACAAGAGCTCTTCTGGCAAATCAAACTGATAGGCTGTCCAAGCAATACATGACTTTAAAGACTCGTAACGATCCATTGGTGCTTTCTTATAAGCTACATCGCGCCAGTGGCCTTGCACATCACAAGACATCTTGGCTGCCATTGCATTTGAGGTAAACATGCTCAGGCTTAGCACAAGGCTAGCAATCATGATTTGCATCAGTCTCATAAGCATTCCTTACTCAATAGACACTAACTTTAGAGGTCTTAAGATGGTTTAGATACGAGTCATCAGCACAACTAAGCAACTCATTTTGAGCGCTGCTGTTGTGCTCTTATGAAGCCTCAATAAGATGAGGTTAAAGCTATATCAGCACATTCCGATAGCTCTACTTACCTGTAAAGGATCTGCGCATGCCGACTGCTCTACTTGCCTGAAAAGCCATATCAGCTTGGTGCTATTTGCTTTAATCGAGCGTAGGCTATTTGCGCTGCTCTTTGACGATCTCGTTTAAGACTTTGCGGGCCTTTTCTTCTTCGCCTTTGCTAAGAGGCATCACCACAGCTGCAGCCTCAATCATGTCCATGGTGAGGTGCTCTTGGTTGACCTTGTCAAAATTGATGGCCTTGGCATTTGGATTAGGCTGGTCAAACTTGACTGGTTCAGGCTGAATATAGACATTACCCTCGACATAGAAAGGTACTGTCATAGAAGTAATTAAGGTACGCACTGATTGAGTTTGGTTAACTAAGGTTAAAGGCTTTAAGGTAAAGATAAAGTTACGATTAATGCCCTTAAGCTTGGCTTGCAAAATAGTAGTGGACGCACCTTGGAACTGTCTAATCATCAGCTCAGATGGAGATGCAGTGGTCTCAGCAGTAAAGCCCTGGTTCTCAAGGCGGGTTGAGACAACCTCCATTGGATAACCATTGAGGTCATAGAATCGAATGATGGAAGTACCGTTGCGAGGTACAGCAATCTCATACTGCGCCTGATAGTTAGCGCTCATACGCATAACTTTAGACTCAAGGTCACCAGGCACGGTTGGAATATTCAATGAGTTTTCTGGATCTGCTTTACCTTCGATGTAGATTTGCTCATTGATCTGTTCTTTGGTTCTAAAGTCAGTCAAAGTATCAGAAAGCTCTGGTGGAGCCATTGGAGCAATTACATCGGCATGAGCTGTACTAATGAGCGAAAAACTAGGAGCTCCACTCTTAGTGTTAGCTTTTTCAAGCGCAACAAAAGCGGCACTCTTAGCGCTGTTGGTCGCGCTAGAGTTATTCTCGGTTACAGATTGCGGAATATTTACATATGAAAGCGCAATTGCACCGCAAACAACTGGGCTTATGTATCTTAATAAAGGCTTCATGGGCGTGATTATATCATCACTCACGCGCTTGCTTAGTGAACGCCCCACCGCAAAACAACACAGCTCACACATATGCCCTCCACTGCAAAGCAAGCTGCTTACACAAATGTCTCCCTGAGCTAAACAAGACAGCGCACGCATATACCCACATAGCAAAGCAAGCAGTGCATACATATATGCCACCACTGCAAAGCAGGCGGGCGCACATATGCATCTAAGCGCTGTATTTTGGCTGCTGTTAAGAGCTTTTGCGCACTTGTATACTAGCAAAGTCTCTTATACATCGGCTCTATGAGTATTTTTTGCAAACGCTAATACTCATCATAAGTACTTTGCTAAAATTTCCATTTCTGACGATTGCACCTTAGTCTTGTGCTAAAATTGCATAGATTTCAGGGAAGCCGTGTAAATCTTGTGAATGTATAAGTGGCAAAGCCCCCTTACAAATTCAAATGTGACTTTAAGTAGTCAGCTTGTGTTCAAGTGCGAAATACGCGCTTTTTATTTGTGGGAGCTAAAGGATCTGTCATGATGTTTTCATCAAGTATCCTTATTTGCGCTTAACGGCTGCACCTGTGCTCAGAGAATTATTCTTGTTCAATAGAGGATACACATGACCGCTTTAGTTTTAGGCCACAAGAACCCTGATACCGATTCCATCGTTTCTGCTTTATCCGCTGCTAACTTATATCGCGGTCGCGGTATTGATGTTAAGACCGGTGCCCAGGGCAAGCCTGCTCCTGAGACTGCTTTTGTTCTTGAGCGCTTCGGCCTTACCGCTCCTGAGGTTGTAACTTCAGTTGCTGGCGAAGAGGTTTACTTAGTAGATTACTCTGATCTGGCTCAGGCTCCTGATGACTTTGCAAAGTGCAAGCTTCTCGGCATTATTGACCACCACAAGTTAGGTGACGTAACCTCTGACTCTCCAGTTGAGGTTTTCATCAAGCCAGTTGGCTGCTCCAACACTGTAATTAAGGAGCTGCACGACATCTACGGCGTTTCCATCGATCCTAAGCTTGCTGGTGCCATGATGTGCGCCATTCTGTCAGATACCGTCTTATTCAAGAGCCCAACCTGCACTGAGGCTGACAAGAAGGCTGTTGCTGACTTAGCTAAGATCGCTGGCGTAGACAATCCATTAGATATTGGTATGGAAATGTTCAAGGCTAAGAGCAACTTAGCTGGCGCAAGTGCACGTGACCTTATCTTCCGTGACTTCAAGGACTTCGATATGTCCGGCAACAAGGTTGGCATCGGTCAGCTCGAGCTCGTTTCCTTATCCTTAATCACTCCAGAGTTAAAAGCTCAGTTACAGGACGAGTTAAACAAGGTTAAGGCAGAAGGTCGTCACTCTGCAGTTTTAGTTATCACTGACATCATGAAGGAAGGTTCCGAGCTCATGATGTGCTCTGACAACGGTGAACTCATTGCCAAGGCATTAAACACTCAGGTTTCTGATGAGATGTGGATGCCAGGTGTTATGAGCCGTAAGAAGCAGGTTGTTCCTAACTTAGAGCAGGCTTTCAAGGCCTAATAACTCTCTAAAGGCTACTGCCTTTTAGCAAGGCCATCTTATGTATGGCTTTGCTTTATGCATGAAAACATGCATCGCAACACAGGCACCTTTAGTGGTGCCTTGTTTTTGTTCACGCCTAAGTGAACAAATCGCCTTTAGTACTACTTGCTAGTACCTCCACTTTATAGCGCTGCTGCGCACAAACACTTTAATGGGCAGAACATGCTGCATTTTTAGAGTCTTTGTGCGCATCAGTGCCTCCATGTGCTTTTGCTTGATAGCTAGTCATATGAGCTAGGCAAATTAGGCGTTTGCTTGATAGCTAGTCCTTTGAGCTAGCCAAATTAGGCTTTGGCATTATTTCAGGAAGTTCAATTTTCATGACAGGATCTCGCTCCAATCATATCCCTCGCATTGGCGTTGTCTCTTTGGGTTGTCCAAAGAACTTAGTTGATTCTCAGCGCCTCATCTCAGTACTCCTTGCCAAAGGCTATCGTTTAGAGAACGACTTTAACGAAGCTGACGTAGTGGTAATCAACACTTGCGGCTTTATTGAGCCAGCAGTTCAGGAGTCCTTTGAGGCAATTTACGATGCTAAGCAGCAATGCTCTCAAGTTATCGTAATGGGCTGCATGGGTGCTAATAAAGAGAAAGTATTAGAGCAATATCCTGATGTAGCTGACGTTATCGGCCCAGGCCGTCGTGCTGCTGTGCTGCGCTCCATTGAAAAGCTCGTAGGAGAGCCTCCTGCAATTGCACGTCAGTCTGTACCAACCTCTGGTGTACTCCTTACTCCAAAGCATTACAGCTACTTAAAGATCTCCGAGGGCTGTCGTCACCACTGTTCTTTCTGCATTATTCCTGACTTACGTGGCACCTTAAGATCCCGTCCAATTCCAAACATCCTCTACGAGGCAAATGATTTAGCTGCTCGTGGTGTACGTGAAATTATGATCATTTCACAAGACACTTCTGACTACGGTAGCGATCTTAAGGATGGCAGCAATATCTTAACTTTATGCGATGGTTTATCTAAGGTAAATCCACGTCCTTGGTTCCGTCTGCACTACGTTTACCCAGGCAAGATCGTTGATCAGCTCATCCCATACATGCGCGATGGCATCATCCTTCCATACTTAGACGTACCGCTGCAGCACGCCTCAGCACCGGTGCTAAAGAGAATGAAGCGTCCAGGCAATATTGAGCGCACCTTAGAGCGTATCAATGAGTGGCGTGAGATCTGCCCTGACTTAACTATCCGCTCTAACATCATTACTGGCTTCCCTGGTGAAACAGAGCAGGACTTTGAAAACCTCATTGACTTCATCAAAAAAGCACGTCTTGATCGCGTCGGCACATTCCCATACTCAGATGTTGAAGGTGCTCAGGCTAATGATTACGATGGCGTAGTTCCAGTTGAAGTTCGTCAAGAACGTGCTCGTTTAGTCATGGAAGCTCAGGCTGAAGTATCAGCTCAGAAGCTCCGTGAGCGTGTGGGTAAGTCATTTGACATGATCGTCGACACCATCACCGATGAGGGTGTAATGATCTGCCGTACTAAGTACGAGGCTCCGGATATCGACGGTGTAGTAACTATCGAGAACACTCCAAAGGATGCCATCGTTAAGGAAGGCGACTTCATCCGCGCTAAGATCACCGATAGTGATGAGCATGATATGTGGGCTGACTTCGAGGCTAATATCACTCCAAACACCCACATTCCATTCCGCATCAAGCTTTCCTAAAATCCATTTAGGATTGCCATAAAAAAATGCCAGCTTTATGCTGGCATTTTTGTCTCTGTACATGCAGCGCCATGAAGAGCTCGTCTCAAAGAGATTAATGGCAGCAGTTGAGGCGCTTAAAGGTACAGGATATTTGTGTAAGCTTTTAGTAGTTGTGCTTGCAGTACTTAGCAACTACGCACTTAGCACAGTGATCTTCAAACTTACGTGCGGTGCAGTTATAGCGGCCGTGAAGCAGTAAGTAGTGATGAGCCTCTTTCATGAAGCGCTCATCAATAAGAGGAGGAATCTTATTCTCTACATCACCAGGGCAGTGGCCTAAGCACAGACCAATGCGGCTGCACACACGGAATACGTGAGTATCTACAGCTAAGTATGGCTTACCAAAAGCAACATTTAAAACTACCTTGGCAGTCTTAGAGCCCACACCTGGCAGAGCAATTAGCTCCTCCATGGTCTCAGGAACCTTGCCATCATACTTCTCATCGAGCTCTTTGGAGAGCTTTTCTAAGAACTTAGCCTTATTCTTCCACAGACCAATGCTCTGAATATATGGAGCAATGCCATCAGCGCCTAATGCAGCCATGCTCTTGGCATCTGGAGCTGCCTTAAAGAGTGCTGGTGTAGCCTTGTTTACTGACTCATCAGTTGCTTGAGCAGATAACACTACTGCACATAAAAGCTCAAAAGAGTTATTGAAGTTAAGTTCACTCTTTGGATTTGGGTTTTGCTCTTCTAAAAGACGCATTACCTCAAAACGCTCTTCCTTGTTTAACAGAGTGATATCGGCAAATTCCTTCTCAACTCCCTTGCTTGGCTCAGCCTTGCGCACAATCTCGCGCTTGCTATCAACAGGAGCCAACATCTTACGATTGATCTTCTTTGCATCAGCCATCGATGCTTTAACCACAACTTTCTCCTCAGCTTTAGCCTTTGATCCACTTGCTGCCTTCTTAGCAGCAGATTTGGTAGTGGATGTCTTTGTTGTACTATTTTTTGCTTTAGCAGCCTTCGATGAAGCTATTGTAGCTTTATTCTTAGTTTCCTTGGTATCTTTAGAGGCACTTGCCTTTGCTTTAACAGCCTTTTCCTTAGTTTCCTTAGCCGCACTTGCCTTTACAGCATTCACTTTTGGAGCACTAGCTTTAGCACTCTTAGCTACCTTGCTAGCCTCTGCCTTAACTGCTTTTGACTTAGCAGCACTCTTAGCTGCAGTGCTCTTAGTTGCAGTAGCCTTAGTGGCCGTAGCTTTTGCCTTAGTTGCAGTGCTCTTGGTATCAGCCTTAGTTGCTGTAGCCTTTGTCTTAGTTGCAGTGCTCTTGGTATCAGCCTTAGTTGCTGTAGCCTTTGCCTTGGCTGCAGTGCTCTTGGTATCCACCTTAGTGGCCGTAGCTTTTGGCTTGGCTGCAGTGCTCTTAGTAGCAGACTTAGTGGCCGTAGCTTTTGCCTTGGTTGCAGTGCTCTTGGTAGCCGCCTTAGTGGCAGTAGCTTTTGCCTTGGTTGCAGTGCTCTTAGTAGCCGCCTTAGTGGCAGTAGCTTTTGTCTTGGCTGCAGTGCTCTTAGTAGCCGCCTTAGTGGCAGTAGCTTTTGCCTTGGTTGCAGTGCTCTTGGTTGATGTAGCTTTTGCCTTGGCTGCAGTGCTCTTGGCTGCTGTAGCTTTTGTTTTGCTTGCTTTGCTATCTGCAGCCTTTGCCTTAGCGCTAGTAGCCTTGGTTGCTTTTGACTTAGTCTCTTTAGCCTCTGAAGCTTTGGCTTTAGCTTTTGTACTTGTAGCGGTGGCTGCTTTTGGAGCTGCTTTAGCTTTTGGAGTTACTTTAGCCTTTGAAGTTGCGGCAGCCTTTTCGGCTGTGGCCTTTGGCTTGGAGCTCTTGCTTGATTTTGCAACTTCAGTTTTAGCAACTGAGGCTTTGCTCTTGGAGGCAGTCTTTACCTTGGTAGCAACAACTTTTTCTGATGCCTCAGTTTTAGCCTTGCTCATGCAAGCTGAGCTCTTTGACTTGCAGGCACTCTTGCTAGCTGTCTTGCTAGCTGTCTTGGTAGCGACCTTGGTCTTTACTTCCATTGCTTGATCTTTAGGCTTTTTGTCTGCAGCGCTTGCTGCTTTACGACAACAACCACGTTTAGCAGGCTTCTTACCATCCTGCTCTTTAACCTTTGATTCTTTCTTAGCTGATGCTGCCATGTGATTCTCTTGCTAATTAGCTGTAATCAATCGAAACCTGATAGTTTCATTATCACCAACCTAATTAGCGGCGCAAGCGCTCTATTGAAGTTATGCGGCATTTTTTCACACTAAAACTCCATATTTATAAGGGCGTCACAATGCACGTGAAAGTAAGCACTATATCTTTGCTATTTATGCCTCTAAAAGAGGCTTATTTGACATACTTTGGTCACGCTGTGCACTACTTTGAACTAGGTTAATAAACCAGATAGTATGGCCGCGAGGAGCTATTATTTTTTTGATGCCTCTTCGTTTTGCTCAAGCAATGATTGCTGCCTTACCTTTTTTAGTAAGTCTGTGCAAATGTACTGACGTTTTTGATTGTTTCTGATGCAACGTAATTGATAAGAGAATTGACTTACTTTCAAATGATAATTTATGCCCAATTGGCTGTGCTTTTATGGAGCTGCTTTGTATGTCAGTTACCGTCAACTAATGCGATATGTATCGCTTTAGTTTCCCTATCCTAACCATCTTGTATGGTGGGCAAAAGCTCATAGCTTAGGCCTTTTTCTATTGCATAAAATACGCAACAGAATGACCTCGATTAGTCAAAACAAAGTCTTTGCAGTAAAATGAGGCGATTTTGAGTCCGAGTAGGATCAAGATCAAGTTTACACTAAGCAATGGTTGATTCAATCTAAGCCATTGTTTTGTAAGCTCTCGATGCAATGAGTGCCTCATTTTAAATGGTCTCATGACTTGCATCTATGCATAGCTACGTATCACTAAAAGTACAACGCAAAGGCATGTTTTAGCCCATAGCTTCATTGCTAAGCCTATTTAGGCGTTTGGGGGCATTTTTTTTGATGCCATTGCTTGTTTTAAAGTGCGCTCTTTATTAACGCGTAGCTTTAATTAAGAAGAACAAAACCTATGGTCGATGCTTTAATTCTCTTTTTCAGCGCTGCCATCGTGAATAACTTTGTGCTGGTTCGCTTCTTAGGTATTTGCCCATTTATTGGCGTATCTAATCAGCTTTCTGCAGCCTTAGGCATGGGCGGAGCAACTACTTTTGTGCTCGTACTTTCTGCGCTGATCTGTAATCTTGCGTTCAACTTTGTGCTGATCCCATTAGGCCTAACCTCTTTAGACCTGATTGTCGACATCATCATTATTGCTGTTGCAGTACAGCTAGTAGAGATTGTCATTCGCAAGACCTCATATAGCCTGTATCAGGCATTAGGCATCTATCTGCCTTTGATTACTACTAACTGCATCGTATTAGGTCTAGTGCTTCTTAATAGCTCTTTAAAGCACACCTTAGTTAACTCTATGGTCTATGCCTTAGGCGCTGGTGCTGGTTTTACTCTGGTGTTACTGCTGTTTGCAGCTATGCGTGAACGTCTTGCTATTAACGATGTACCAACACCGTTTAAAGGTACTGCCATTGCCCTCATTAGCGCTGGACTTATGTCATTAGCTTTCATGGGCTTTGCAGGCTTTACTGGCTCTGTAATGTAATACGAGCTTATAGCCTTCAAATCGTATCTTACTCATTGATAGTAAGTTATTTGTTCTTGCTCTTTGGTGTTTGTTTTAAGGCACCAACGCCACTTAATGATGTGGCAGCAGTCTTGATTCTAAAGACAGCTTTGGTTTAAAAAATTAAGATACCGTGTTGTTTTATGGGCGGTGTTTTTTTTTGTGGTTGGCTGGCTTTCTTTAGTTTTTTTTAATAGAGAGTATCGTTCAATGATTGGTGATAACGAATTAAGCTTTTTGCTATACGGTGCAGGAGCATTGTTCTTGCTCGGCATCGTACTGTCATACTTGGCTCGTTCAAAAGGTTCTTCAGGTGACGATACTGCTCAGAAGCTTGAAAAGGCTCTACCAGGTGCTCAATGCGCCCAATGTGGCTACCCTGGTTGCCGCGCCTACGCTGAGGCCATGGCCAACGGCACCGCACCATGTAACAAGTGCACCCCAGGAGGTCAGGACACCGTCGACACTCTTGCTGAGATCTTAGGTGTATCTGTTCCTACTGATGAATCTGATGATGCTATCTTTACCCCACGTACAGTAGCCATCATCCACGAGAGCTTATGTACTGGTTGTACTAAGTGTGCTCGTCACTGCCCTGTTGATGCGATTAAGGGAAAAGCTAAAGTGGTTCACTCCATCATTGAAAACGAATGCATTGGCTGCGCAGAATGCGTCAACAAATGCCCTGTTGACTGTATCGAAATGGTCCGTCTTGAGCCTACTACCGCCAACTTCAATTGGGAGTTGGAATCCATACGCTTCAAAGGAAATTAGTCATGCCTTTTTCTAAGCAATTAGACAAAATCCTGCGTGGTAAGCTCTGGAGCTTCTTCGGCGGAATTAAAACCAATGAGCGTAAATCAACCTCTGATTGCGCCATTGAAGAGATCGATATCCCATCCTTAATTACCTTGCCTTTAGAGCGTCACTTAGGCGAGGGCGGTGAGATCTTGGTTAAAACTGGCGATCACGTTAAAGCTGGTCAGCCATTAACTCGTCCAGGTGGCAATCGTAATGTGCCACTGCATGCATCTACCTCAGGTGAGATCACCAGTATCTCCATGCAGGTATTGCCACACCCTTCAGGTTTTGCCGGTCGTTGCATTACCATCAAGCCAGACGGCTTAGATGAGAAAGTACCAGACGAGCCAATGTTAGATTGGGAAAACAAGACTCCACAAGAGCTTTTAGAGCGCATTCGCTCTTTTGGCGTTGAGGGTCTTGGTGGTGCTCAATTCCAAACTGCAGCCAAGATCGGTGCAGCGGTTGAGGATGCAAAGGGCGATTGCAATATCTTTATCGTCAATGGTGCTGAGTGCGAACCAGTAGCCACATGCGACGATCGTCTGATGCAAGAAAAGGCTGCCGATATTGCCAAGGGTATCGAGGTAGTTCGTAAGATCCTCAATCCTAAGGTCACCATTGTCGCTATTGAGGACAATAAGCCTAAGGCCATTGATGCTATGAAGGCAGCTGTTGCCGATGACGTTATGGTAAGAGTTATTCCAACCCTCTATCCATCTGGCGCAGCCCGTAACTTAATTAAGATCTGTACTGGCATTGAGATCCCATACTCTGAACACACCTCAGAGTGCGGTATTGTGGTTGATAACGTTGAGACTGTTTATGCGATTAAGCAGGCCGTTATCGACGGTGTGCCACTCATTAAGCGCGTGATTACCGTTGATGGCAAGACTTTAGGCCGTACTGGTAATGCTTTAGTGCGCTTAGGCACCTCAGTTAGATTTGTGCTCAACGCCTATAAGCTCAACCCTGAAAGAAGACAGCGTATCATCTTGGGTGGTCCACTGATGGGCTTTACTCTCCCATCTATCGACGTACCAATTACTAAGAGTGCTACCTGCGTCTTTGTACCTTCAGTTAAAGAAATTGAAGAGCAGCCTGAGGCCATGAACTGCATTCGTTGTGGTCGTTGTGCTCGTGTGTGCCCAAGCCGTCTTACTCCATACCATCTGTATGCCTTATCTCGTGCTGGTCAACATAAGAAGATCAAGAGCTGTGGCATGCTCGATTGTACCGAGTGCGGTTGCTGCTCTTATGTTTGCCCATCACGCATTCCTTTAACTGCTCAATTCCGTAAGGAAATGGCAATCCTGCACTTGCTCGATGATAACCAAAAGCGTAATCAGCGTGCCCAAGAGCGTATTGCAGTACGTAATGAGCGTATTGCCAAGGAAGAAGAGCAACGTCGTAAGCGTCGTGAGGCTGCTTTAGCTCGTGCTGCTGCACAAAAGGATAATGACGCTAATGCAAGTGATGATGAGATCGCACAAAAGCGTGCTGCCGCCGTAGCTGCTGCCCGTGAAAGAGCCGCTGCAAAGAGAGCTGCAGCAGCTGCAAACAATGCAACTAATCCATATCTGAACAATCAGAGCACTGCATCTGACGAAAGTCAGTCTAAGCATGTAGTAAACCCAGTTACTACCTTAGCTACTAACAGTATTGATAGCAGCGCAGCTCCAGCGCTTAAGATTAGCTCCATTAAGTCACCAATTGAGGTTACTAAGACCGACAAGAGTGACAAGAGCTCAACTAAAGATAGCTTAAACATCAGCTTGACTAAGAGTGCAGTTGATAATAACAAGAGCACTACAGATAGCGACTCTGTTCAAAGTGGCAAGGCTAAGGCCAGTGCCATGATGAGTCAGACTAAGGATGGCATGCTCTACGCTGCCATGATGGCACAAGATACTGCAGCATCACGTTCTGATAGCGGTCGTTCTTCACAAAGACTGTCTGATGAATCAGTAACCATTGCAAACGCCTCAACCTCTGTCTTAAGTAAGCTTAGCCGCAATGACAAGGAAGAGGCTGAAGCTGACGTTGAGGTTGCTAAAGAAGCACCTCAAATCGATCAAGATAAGGTAGTACCGTTTGCTATCCGTCGTGCTGCTGTTACTAAGCATGCTGAGCCTCTTATTCACTACCCTGCTCCTGAAAATCAGGATCCTGACGTACGTAAGGTTGAAAACCCTCCTGCAGAAGGTGTTTACATCCCAGAGAGCCGTCCACGTGCTAAGAAGTACTTGACCGCACCTGAGGAGCGAAAGCAAGAGGAGATGAAGATTCCAACTGCTCTGCGTCGTAAGGATTTACCACCACCTGACAGTGAGCAATCTTCAGAAGATAACAGCTCTAAGGACTAGTAAGTACTAGCCTTAATTTGCAAGAGAGCAAGTCTTGGTATAAAAGAGGCTTGCTTGATTAGATAAGCACAGTGTAGCGATGTGAACAAAGATAGTTGCCTTGTAAGGAATGTAGCTATCTTAATTAACTCAAGCTATACGCAGTTCCCTGAAAACAGGATTAACCAATGCAAATTTCTGTTCAAAGTGCGAAGCAAAACTTAGGCATCGAGCCTGCACCGCACTTGCACTGCCAAATGAGCACCACCCGCATCATGATGACTGTGATTGTGTCACTGATTCCTGCGGTGGGTGTTATGACCTACTTCTTTGGCAGCGGTACGCTTATTCAATTCATTATCGCCAGCATCACAGCAATTGCTTGCCAGGTGCTGACAGCTCTCATGCGTAACCGCCGAATTAAGCATGTATTTAGAGATCCATCAGGTGTTGTAACTGCACTTTTACTGGCGCTTACACTGCCACCACTGCTGCCTTGGTACTTTACTGTTATGGCAACTGCTTTTGCTATGTTGCTAGTACGTGAGTGCTTTGGTGGTCTGGGCATGAACATCTTCAATCCAGCCATGTCTGGATTTATCTTCTTGGTGATCTCTGCCCCTGGCATCTTCTACAGCACTTGGGTTTCCCCAACCCCTGGCGCTATGTATGTAGCCACTCCATCGCGTACTTTAGATGTGGTCTTTGCTGGTGCTGATCCTCAGGTACTGATTAAAGAGATCAAAGATCTCAACCGCCAAAACGAGTACGAAGTTTCGCACTCTATGGCCCAGATCTCTCAAGACCTTGCTCAAGCTGAAGAACAAAAGCAAAAAGAAACAGCCGCAGCCGCATCTGATGCCTATGCCGATAAGATCGCCGCACCACATTCTAACGGTCACGACTCTACCGAGCCAAACAACGAAAACACCTCACTTGCAGATGAAGCAACTGCCGCAGCCGACACTGACTCAACTGAGGCTAATGTAGAGACCACTGCCGACACTGAGTCAACTGAGGCAGATGTGACCACCACTGCAGATGAAGCTGCTACTACAGAAGACACAGCCACTGCAAATGACGTTGCTGCTTCTCAAGAAACTGCCGCCCCTGTACAAGAGGCAGCTACAGAAGATAACGCTGCATCTGATGAAACAGTAAGCACTCACGATGAAGCTGCTAACGATGCAGCCGTGGATGCTAGCGCAGCTGAGGGCAATGAGACTGCAAAGGATGAGTCAAAGTTAGAGGCAACTAGCGCTGAAGTTCAGATCGCTAAAGCTAATGATGTTGCTAAGGACGTTGCTACAGCCAAGAACGAAAACGCCGCTAAGGTTGGTCAATCTGTGCACATGCAAGATGAGATCATTGCTAACGCCCATGACACTAGCAATGAGCTGATGATTCGTGAGCAAGAGCGTCTGCAAGAGCAAGCTACTATTGCCATTGAAGGCCGCTTTACTGCTGATGCACTCACTGGCGCTACCTTCTTAGAGAGCATCAAGACTTCACGAAAGGCAGAAACTGTTGAGAGCGTACCTCACGTTGACTTTACCGGCCCTAGCTTCATGGCTTATGCCTGGCTTGGTGGTGCCTACGTTCTTGGTGGCCTTATCTTAATTTTCACTGGCTGTATCCGCTTCCAAGTGCCTTTAGCCTTCTTGGGCGCAGTGGCAGCAACTGCCGCTATTTGGCATCACTATGATCCAGCCTTATCTATTACTACTGTAGAACACTTACTCATGGGCGGTACCATGTTAGGTGCTTTCTACATCATCACTGATCCAGTTACTACCTGTGGCACCTTTAAAGGACGCATTATTCTCTCTGCATTTATTGGTGTCTTAGCTGTAATCATGCGTATCAATGGTAGCTACTCAGACTCTATTGCCTTTGCTGTTATGCTGGGCAACTGTTTAGCCCCACTCATGGATGTTATGACCAAGCGTCGTCCATTTGGTATTGGATATCGCACAGGAGGTCTTGATTAACCATGTTTAACTCACAACCAAACGCCCGCGCCATCTTCTCCGGCATTAGCTTAGCGGTAATTGCCGTGTTATGTACCGCTGGTGTGCTCTATGTTCAGGCTGATACTGAAGAACATATCCAAGCTAATCGCGTACGCTATGAGCAAGAGTTAGTTAACAAGATGCTGCCTAATGCTCAGAAAGAGGCAACAGGCAAGATCACTTACCGTTGCAAGCTTATTTCTGACAAGCTCATTGGTAAGAACATGCGTGCTTATATTGCGCAAGATGAAACTGGCAAGGTACTTGGCTATATCTCCAACTACTCCACCAATCGTGGATACTCTAATCCACTCATCATGATTGGCGCTGTAGATAGCAATATGCGCATTAGCAAAATTGACTTTATGGTCTCCAAAGAGACCCCTGGTATTGGTGACAAGCTTGATCGCAAGAAAGGAACCTACCTTGATATGTATGACAATCTAAGCATCGATGATGCAAAGTGGGACGTGAAAAAGTTTGGTGGTGATTTTGACTACATCACCGGCGCTACAGTTACCTCGAGAGCGGTTGCTTTAGCCACTCACGATTTTCTCAAGGCCATGCAAAAGATTGACTTTGAGTCACTCAAAGATTGCAAGCCAAGCAATTAATCATATTTGCCAAAGAATTAAAGCTTCAGGCACCGTCAACACGGTGCCTCAACAAAAGAGACCATATGAATACAAGTAGCTACAAATAGCTGCTAGCAACAGTCTCTAAGAGATTCAAACTATGAAAGATCACATTGAAGTTGAAGGCAAATTACAGCCTGATGCCCCAGTGCAAAAGCAAATCTCGCTGTGGGAGATCTTTATCAAAGGAATTTGGAAAGATAACCCAGGTCTTTGCCAGCTTTTAGGTATGTGCCCACTGCTTGCTGTAACCACCTCAGCTGCTAATGCCTTAGGCTTAGGTATAGCTACTATCTTAGTTATGGTACTAAGCTCTATGGTTATCTCCATCATCCGTAAGGTAGTGGTACAAGAGATTCGTATCCCAATCTATGTAGTGGTGATCGCCTCTTTAGTAACTGCAGTTCGCTTTGAGATTGAGGCCCACTTCCCTGAGCTTTATCAGCAGCTTGGCATCTACTTAGCCCTGATTGTTACTAACTGTATCATCATGGGTCGCGCTGAGGCCTTTGCTGGCAAGAATAATCTCTTACGCTCCACCGTTGATGCCATTGCTTGCGGTATCGGCTTTACCTTAGTTCTTTTTGCGCTTGGTGCTATTCGTGAGATCTTAGGTAGCGGCACCCTCTTTGTTGGTGCGGCTGACTTACTTGGTCCATGGGCAAAAGATCTTGAAGTACACCTTTACAACCAAGACTTCTCAGTGCTGATCGCTATTTTGCCTCCTGGTGGCTTTTTTGTTTTAGCTTTCTTAATTGCTGGCAAGAACTACCTTGACACCAGATCAGAGCGTATTGCTAAAAAGAAGGCACGCATCAGATCAGTCAACATCTAATACCTTGGCATTAATGCATAGTATCTAATGCGTTGGTACCCAACTTAGCATCTAATGTGTTGGGACCTTGCTTAGCATCTAATGCGTTGGCACCCACCTTAGCATATAAGGTTGCCACATAAACACTCTTCTAAATGCCGCTTTAATAGCGGC
The DNA here is from genome assembly GCF_902485895.1 of uncultured Anaerobiospirillum sp. Taxonomy (NCBI): domain Bacteria; kingdom Pseudomonadati; phylum Pseudomonadota; class Gammaproteobacteria; order Aeromonadales; family Succinivibrionaceae; genus Anaerobiospirillum; species uncultured Anaerobiospirillum sp. The sequence continues at coordinate 55,215 of NZ_CABTML010000069.1, forward strand.
ATTTTGCTATCCACACCACTAAGACCAACATAATCTAATCTTTTCCTCACCATAGTCTTAGCAACAGCATGCTCTTGGCACTAAGCTCATATCAAATACAAAATCTAACAAACACTGATTTAAAAGTGTTGTCATACAATTACAAAAAAGTTAACAAAACTATCAACTACCGCAAAAACCCATAGCGTGCTTACTAATGAGAGTTGTTGTGGCAAAAACCATCACATTTGCAGAAAGTCTTTTTGCACTCGATAATCATTATCATTTTATTTTCGTACAATGTGCACACGATCAAACTTTGATAGTTTAATCGCAGTGGCAAAAATGGTATGTCATACAAATAGCATATTCTTGTAGATAGTATGGTTAGCAACAGCTAATCATATTCATTCAAACCATCTACGTGCCATTAAAGTACCGATCTAAACTACTGATCCCGAAACATATGGCGCTGCTTTTACCATCGGGTTTTCAGGCTGGAGAATACCATTATATGGTTCAGACAAAGACTCTTATCGGCTCGCTATTAGTACTCCTTGCTCTGGGTACTGTATACGCTTGGTCATTATTCAACCTACCTCTTAGTCAAAAGTACAACCTTGATATCGACGTAATCGCATTTACTTTCGGTATCATGACCCTCTTTCTCGCCGTAGGCTCCCTGTGCTCTGGCTTCTTAAAGCTGCGCATTGGTATGACCAACGTAGTTGCATTAAGTGCAGTGTGCTGTGGTCTTGGTTTACTCGGTGCTGCTTTTGCTCCAAACGTTATCGTTCTATATGTTTGCGCAGGTGCACTGCTTGGCTTTGGTGATGGCCTTGGCTATATGCTGGTGTTAACTAACTGCGTTAAGTTTTTCCCAAAGCATAAGGGTTTAGTATCAGCCCTGTGTATCGGTGCTTATGGTTTAGGCTCTCTGCTCTTTAAGACCATTGATAGCTACATGCTCACTAACTACACTCTTGAGACTGCCGTTCTTAACTGGGGCGTCATCATGACTGCAGTAGTAACCTTAGGTGCTATCTTAATATACGATGCCATGAAGTATATTAACACCTCCTCTTCTGCAGCATCTAAGCGTGAATACGACCTGCATTCAGCTATCAGAACTCTGCCATACTGGCTCTTATCAATCATGTTCTTTATTGACTGCATGGTAGGCCTGTACATCATTGGTGTGGCCTCAAACTTAGGTACTGCACTGCTTGATATGAGCTTATCTGACGCAGCCACTGCAGTTTCAGTAGTTGCCATTTCTAACATTGCTGGCCGTCTTATCATGGGCGCACTTTCTGACAAGATGCCACGTATCCGCCTGATTACCTTTGATCAGATCTTGTCATTAGTTGCTACCGTAATGTTAGTAGCTATTCCTTTAAACTCTACTCTGTTCTTTACCGCAATCGCTCTGATCGCCTTCTCATTTGGCGGTACTTTAACTATCTACCCATCTATCATTAGCGATTACTTCGGTATTAGAAATCTTGCTAAGAACTATGGCCTGCTCTATTTAGGCTTCGGTATCGGCTCTCTCTTTGGTTACGTTGTTGCCTACATCTTCGGTTCATACAATATGACCTTCATTCTGATGTCAGGCATGATCATCGTAGCTATCGTTGCCTCTTTAATGGTTAAGCTACCTGCTGAGCTTGCCGAGAGCCACAAGGAACTCGTAAGAACCAATAAGATTCGTACCGCAGAGGAAGCCGCATCTGCAGCTGCTGCCGCTTGGAAGATCGCCTCTAATGCCTTTGAGGCTCCATCCTGCCCTGTTACCTTAGGTAAGGGCCACTCATCCAATCCAGCCGATGCAAAGGAAGATAGCAAGACTGCAGCTACTCCAGCAGAGACTACAGCCGCTCAAGAGACCAAAGCTGCAAGCTCTGAAAGCAAGACCGACGATCTCACCGTAGAGTCTTTAAACAATTCAAACACTCAGGCAGCAGAGAACACTACCTCTTCAAAGCCTGCATCTAAGATCTAAAGAAACACATACTATTAGATAACCCCATTTGAAAGGCAGCTTCGGCTGCCTTTTTCATATCCCACGATCCTCCCTCACGCTCTCATCTCGCGATCTCAACCAACGTTCTCACCAAGTGCACTCAACAAACGATCCCACCTCAAGATCTCATCTTTCGTTCTCAACCCATGATCCCTAGCCCTGATCTTTACTTACAAACCACCAAAAAATAACAGCCATTTAAACAACTTTTGATCGCTCATAAAGCCTTATACAACAAGGCTTGCCGCTAATTTAACCTCTCAAAATTTTCTTTGCCCAGGCGGCAAAAAACGGCCAAGAACTCTATACACTACACAATCAAATTTTCACATCATAGGCTATTACAAACTCCTTTGTACACCAGACTTAACAGTAATGCCATAAATAAAACCGCATTTACAAGCCAACCATAAACAAAACCTAATTAATTCTTAATAAATATTTTCTGTAAATGGCACACCCGTTGCTCAATACAGGTCATACAGCAAACGCTCAGGAGAGCATGTTGATTTTTATTCGAGCTATCAGCTCGAATCAGTTAAGAATTTTCGAGGTTTTACTCATGTTTGGCATTTCAGTCAGCGGTATTAAGAACTCACAGAAGCACATTGATGTGACTTCCAACAATATCGCCAATACCAATTCTTACGGCTTCAAGAAGTCACGTGCTGAGTTTGCTGATGTATACGCAAACAGCGTATTTACTAATTCCAAGACAAACTCCGGCATGGGTGTACAGAACACTGTAGTTTCCCAGCAGTTTGCTCAAGGCGCTCTGTCAGGTGACACTGGTAATCCACTGGATATGGCTATCCAGGGTAACGGCTTCTTCGTACTTGAAGGCCCAGGCTCTAACGCACAGACTTTCACCCGTAATGGTGCTTTCCAGATTAACAAGGAAGGCTTCGTAGTTACCGCTATGGGCGACTACCTCCAGGGTTGGGATGTTAACCCTGATGGTACTACCACCTCTTTAGATCTGAGCAACACTCACAACATTCAGCTCCCTGCTGATACTGGTGCGCCTCAGATGTCCACCAACATCTCCATCGGCGTGAACCTGCCTGCAGATAAGGACAACATTAAGCCTAATATGCCGGCAAATGACCCATGGACCAATACAGCTTTTGACAAAAAATATACTGATAACCCACAGTTCGGTATCCCTCGTGCCGAAGATGGCAAAATACCAGCAAACGCAGCTGATGCTAAGTTTACTCAGTACTTTACAGACTTCGATCCAAAGAATGCAAGTACCTATACAGCATCTACTTCACAGACTATCCACGACTCATTAGGCCGTGCCCACACCTTAACTTACTACATGCTCAAGATGGGCCCTGAGACTGACAAGTCCAACAATAATGTTTGGACTGTAATTCCTTTTGTTGACGGCAAGCCTGTTGATATTGCAACTCAAGGCGCTGGTGCTGATAAGCAATTCCCAACATTAATAAGCGTTCCAGAAAGCTCAAAATCATCTGTTGCAGGCGCTAATTACTTTGGCTTCAAGTGTACATTCTTACCAAATGGTGAGATGAAGAGCACAATCCCAGGCAAGCTTGAATTATGTAATCCTGATGCAGCAAATGCAGCAACAATGGGCAACAGTCTGCGTGAGCAGTTATTTGGCCCTCCAGGTGTTGCCAATCAGAACGGTAGTTTAGGCGCTAATGTCTTCGACCTTACATTTGAAAATAGACCAACTGCAGGTCAGCAGAAAGACTCTATTTATGAAGGTCTTGACGGCTCTTTACATACTTCATTAGGTCAGGGCATTGATCCAGTTCAGAAGTTAAACATCCAGTTCAGTGCTAGTCAGTACGGTTCATCTAACTTCTCCGTAAGTCAGGCTCCAACCAACGACGGCTATGCAACTGGTATTCTCATCGGTATGTCTGTTGATGAGAACGGCATTATTCAGTGCGAGTACTCAAATGGCCAGGTTAAGAACATTGCTAAGGTTGCCATGGCAGACTTTGCTAATCAGCAGGGCTTAACCAAGATTGGTGACACTCAGTGGAAGCAGTCTAATGCATCCGGCGAGGCTATCGCTAAGGAAGCTAACTCAGGTTCAGCTGGCTCCATTAAGGGCTCAAACCTCGAGCTTTCAAACGTTGACCTGACCAACGAGTTAGTTGAACTTATCACTGCTCAGCGTAACTATCAGGCTAATGCACAGTCTCTGCAGACTCAGAACACTGTAATGGATAGCATCCTGAATATTCGCTAATAATTAAGATTTTCCGAACATAACTTAACGCCGGGCATTGCCCGGCGTTCTTGTTTGTGGCATATGAATTGCTTTTATAGTTTCAGGAATGAAAGCCAGTTTAGACTATGTCATCATGACTAATATACTTATCTAGACTGCACAATTTGGAGCTAATGTCATGTTCGGAATTTCAGTTAGCGGTATTAAGAACTCCCAGAAGCACATTGATGTGACTTCTAATAACATATCTAA
>NZ_CABTML010000070.1:0-8561 GCF_902485895.1 uncultured Anaerobiospirillum sp.
ATATTTGAACTCACAATAATTTCCTTTGCATTGAATTAGATCTAGGATTTAATATGCAAAGAATAGTGTACATGATCAAGGCCGCTTGATAGACGCTGGTATGTAGTAGTGAGCTGGTTCTGGACATTGCCTAAGTAGCGCTGGCCCTGAAGAGCTGAATAATTGGTATTAACATAGACGGCCATGGCATATCTCCTGAGATGGTGTGTTGCTCTGTATAGCAATAGCTATTAACTATGTCAGGAGGGCCAGGCCGCTGACTAAGGAGCACTAGAATTCTGTTTAGACGAGTCTTGCTAAAGACCCTGTCTGCTACTTATCTAATCGAATAATGCTATATGTTCTAACTAGTAATTATTAACCTAGTGTAGGTATGACACACATAATTACATTTGATGGCTTTGTCGTGTGGCATTTTGATAGCCACTTAACCATAAATTGGGGTTGTTAGTAAGCAGGTCTAGTGGTGTAGTTACGGATTACCACTTCATCTACATGGCCACGGCGATTGGCGTTGGCATTAATTGCGCGACGAGCTTTAACCACAGTGATGTCGTACTCTTCAAAGAGCTTGTTGATAAATGGGGTTGAGGAATTTGACATCATAAAGAGCACGCCTTTGTCAGTTAGGGCATCGAGGCATTCTTTGAGGCGCATTTGCTCGTATTGACCAAAACCACCAGAGTTGTAGCTTACGAAGGCTGAGGTTTCGGACACAGGATCATAAGGTGGATCGAGGTACACAAAGTCACCTGGGCCTAGGCGCTCTAGTAGCTTTTGGAAGTCACAGTGCATGAACTCAATGTCATTTTCATTAAAGTAGCGGCTTACTCCACGTAAATTGTCAGGATTAACAATGCATGGATTGTTATAGCTACCAAATGGAGTATTGAAATGACCACGGCTGTTAACTCTAAACAGGCCGTTAAAGCAGGTTCGGTTTAGATAGGCAAGACGGGCTGCTCTTTGTACACGATTGAGCTTTAAGAACTCTTCACGGTCACGGTCGATATCGCGCACCGCATAGTAGTGTTCCTTGGTATTGATGTGCTTGTTAAGACAATCAATCAAGTCTTCAACATTGTCGCGGATTACCTCATAGAGCAAAATCAGCTCACCATTGAGGTCGCCAACTAATGCATTGCTAGGTTGCAGGTACAGCATCACGGCCGCGCCGCCTAAAAAAGGCTCGCAGTAGCGATTGTAGCGCAACGGCATCAGTGGTGCGATTTCAGTAAGAAGCTGGCGTTTGCCACCAACCCACTTGACCACTGGCTGCAGATTAGGGCGTACAGGGGTGGGGGCCATTAAGCTGAAGTCCTAGTGAGGGTACAAAAAAAGCAAGACTGACAATATACCATTAATCAGCCTTAAAGTCAGGTACGAACATTACTAGCCTTTCTATATCCATTTTTCAGATCGTCCGTATTTAAGCAATTATGTGCCCACAAACAAGCATGTCCGCAAACTCACTTAGCCCAACATACTTCAGGGCACAGATAAAGCATTGCTATACCAAATTGACCATGGCCAACATAAAAACATAGAAATGTTTATTGAGATGACTGGCATTTGCTAGCACCAGAGCTTTGCCTTACTTCATGACTTTACACTCCTTGGTCATGTACTCGTATTAGAAAAGGGTAGTTGAGCTTTCCTGATACTCACACAGCTATATGGCAATCAAACAACTGACAGGCCATTAACTTATGAACCGACGGTACGATCTGTTCCTATGCTCGATGGATGCGCTCAATGCTAGATCCATGATGCTTGGTAGCTACTGATTGATGCTGTATGACAAGTGCTAGGCTCTTGATTGTAGCCGCTAGATAGAAGGTGCTCTGTTTTTGAGGGCATGATTTAGATAGCCCGACTGTATGCTTGATGGCAGGCGCTAGGTAGTTAGACTTGATGTTTGATGGGGCGACGTGACAACAGATGCTTGGCTGCTCTTGGTGGTCTTTTGCTTGGATTTAGGTAGCAGAGTAGCTGCTGAGGTCTTCATCTTAGCCTGTAAACGCAATGTAAAGTGATCGTTTGGGGTATGGGCTTTGATCTTTAGTTTTCTTGCGATTGGCGGTTTTGATGGGGTGATTTTCAATATGTGTTGAAGAAACTTGAAAAAATTTTGTGATGTAGATAGTTCTTGTGATAGCTGAACTTGCATGTATGTATTGGCTTTGGTTAGTATGCATAGATACAAAGTGCAATAGTATTACTTAATACTATGTTACTCATGATCCTAGCTGAGTTTGACCTTTGTGCATCAGCGGTGATCATTTGTTTGCTAAAAGACTATAAGATTTAACTTTCTTAGGCTTTGTAAACAAATTGGAGTATCATGGCTCTAAGCTATATTGCAACAGTATAAGTACTGTAAGTGTTGTAATAACACTAGATAACTAGATTGCTCATGTGTTCTTGCATTTAGCTTGGTTGTGTTTATGTTATAGTAGTTATCAAAGCACAACTGACATACAAGATGCTAGGTTAATAGCGTTAATATTTCGGATTAGACTTCGAATAAGTCGAGCTGATCTTTAGGTGTTATTTGCATAGTTCAGCATCATGGCTCATTAACTGCCTATTAAAAGCTAAAGCAGCTATCTAACAGGTTGTTTATAGTGCTTGAATGCATAGAGTAGTTCTTAATAGTACTTGTGCGCTTTGCTTTTGGACCTGCAAGAGATTGCATGGATTTTAATATCGCCTTTTTTGTATGGCGATACTGTTTTTAGCTACTTATGCTCATAGCATGTCATGCTTGGCAAAGTTAGCATCAATCATCATACCTTGAGTACATGTTGTGGCAATCATCTCAAGGCAGCTTTATGATGCAAGTGTTTGTATGGGTAAACTCTTTGATCTAGAGTTCAAAATCACGCTTGTTTCCTAGTAATAGTGCTTAGCTGCTCTATACTGTTTGTTACCACAGCATGGTATAGAACTCGTAGCTTTGATGATCATAGTTTAGGTTCTAACTCACTTATTCTGCTGAGCTAGTAGGTGCCCCATGAAGTTAAATCTTCCTGTTACAAACAATCGCATTAACGTTCCAAAGGACGTTAAGATCATTTCGTTTACCGATCTGAAAGGTATCATCACTAAGGTAAATCAAGAGTTAGTGGATATCTGCGGTTATTCAAAAGAAGAGCTGATTGGTAAGCCTCATAATATTCTGCGTCACCCTGACATGCCGGCTGCAGCTTTTGCTCTGATGTGGGCAACTATTCAGTCAGGCAAGCCTTTCATGGCGATCGTAAAGAACCGTGCTAAGAGCGGTGACTATTACTGGGTTAATGCATTCATCTCCCCAGTATTTGAAAACGGTAAGATTGTTGGCTACGAGTCCGTGCGTTACTGCCCAGATGAGCGCGATGTACAGCGTTCTGAGGCTGTATACAAGGCTTTAAGCACCGGTAAGCGTTTAACCCCAATTGTTCCAATGCCACCACGTGCTATGGTCACAGCATCTGCATTCGTGGCCGCCTCGATTGGTCTTTACTTTGTCCACCCACTAGCCGCTTTAGCAGTAGCTATTATTGGCCCATTTGCTAGCGTTGCCCATCAGCGCTGGTTAATGCGTCACAAGGTTGAGAACTTACATAAGCTGCTCGCTGCAGTTTACGATCACCCAGTAAGCCGTCTGTGCTACTCCCACGATCGTGAAGATGAGTTCATCTCCGGTCTGCGTTTAGCTATTCTTACTAACAACGCTAACATGATGTCCATGATTAATCGTGTTGGTGATGCTTTAGAAATTCTTAAGTCCAGAGCTAGCGTTTCTGCAGAGATCTCAAGCAAGAGTGCTGAGGACATCCATCAGCAAAGTGCTATGAGTACTAATATTCGTGCTTCTATCGGTAATATGAGTCATATGCTCGAAAATCTGCGTGATAACGTGCAGAACACCGATAAGCTTGCCACTGAGACTACTGATCGCGTTAACAGCACTTTCGATGCTACTCAAAACAACCGTAAGGCACTTAAGGCAATTAACGAGGGTGCTCAAGAATTAGTAGGCGTTATCAATAACCTCTCTGCGAGTGCTGATAACATCTCTGAGCTCTTAAAGACTATTGTTGATATCTCTGATCACACCAACTTGCTAGCATTGAACGCATCTATTGAGGCTGCTCGTGCTGGTGAGCAGGGCCGTGGCTTTGCCGTGGTAGCTGATGAGGTGCGTAACCTCGCTATCAAGTCGAAAGAGTGCACTAACAAGATTGATGAGTGCGTAGGTCAGTTAATTGATAACTCACGTCGTGCTGTTGATGCATCTGCTCACTCTGTAGAGCTCTCTGAGGCTGGTCAGGAGGCTATTGCTCAGTCTGCTACCCGCTTTAACGAGATTAAGACTCACATCTCTAAGATTAAGGACATGACTCACACCATGGCCGACAGTATTAGCAATCAGGCATCGATTGCTAATCAGATCGAGTCAGATGCGGCTCACGTATCTAACTTAGCAGAACAGTGCTCTGATATGGCAGATGAATCCGATCACACCATTATGCAGGTTAATCAGATCATGCAGAACCTCGATGAAATGGTTCACCGCTTCGAGGTTGAGTACCAGAAGGTTCACCAATAGCACCATCCATCTAGCCATCTAGATGTCTGCTAAATAACTTCAAAGGCCTAGCAAGCACAAGCTCTAGGCCTTTGTCGTTTCTACTCCCTTAGCTGTCTCTAGCCATCAGTTGATTAAATTCCTTAGCTGTCTCTAGCGCTTGCTTGTCTGTAGGCCACCAACAGAGCAGCAACGAGCGAACAAGCTTAATAATGGCAATATGCAGCTCACCGATCTTGCGAGATCACAGGTCAAATTTCAGGTCAAAAGATCACAAGACTAAAGAGCAAATCCCCAAGATAAAATTCACAAGATCACTAACCCGAGATCACAGCCTAATTCTCCACAGCAACAGAACTCATGGTAAATAGCCTGCTGAAGATCGCAGGTCAAAATAGCAGCCATAAGATCGTGGGTCATCGGAGTACGCCCCAAGAACACGGCCCAAAGATCATCTGATATCAAGGAAGTGATGATAAGGCCAGTGATTGCAAGCCCTGACGAGCCAATACAAGTTGACCTTACAAAACAGATACTTTCAAAGAGTAGTAGCCAAGCAACATAAGATCAGCGCAGCTAAGTCTGGTTAAGAAACATAAACGGGCACTTGCGCATCTACTGCTGATAGCAAGTACATCAGCGCGAATGCCGCTATTGGTAGCGTTCGGTAGTGTCCAGCTATTAGCTATTACAGCGATAGGCGTCTGATCTCATGCCACATTGATGCTACTCATGTAGCCTGGCGTGAACTTTAGATGCAGCGATACGGTGATCTTATAGGCTAGGGTGATGATCGATAGGTATATGCTGCATTCGATGCTTTTAGCTTGCTTGTGCTGGATAGCAGCGAAAAAGCTGAGCTTAAAGTTAAAATGGTTGGAAGTTGATGAGGCTGTTTGTTCGTGTGAGGATGGGTTTTTGGTGATAATCGTGTAAAGACTGCGTGAGAATAGGGCTATAAGGCCATTTTGTGAGATTTTATGGTCGTTTGAACAAAATACTCAAGAGGTGGGAAGTTAAGGCATAGTTGCTCGTAATGCTGATAAATTTCGGGTTTTTATGAGTTAGGTAGTGGCGGTTGCTATATAAAAATTCTGACTAACATAGTTATTTGCTTTGATGCAAAGTCTGTTGTGCATTAATATGTAAGTTATTTTGGATACTCATAACTGTGTCGCTGCCAGTATTGGGCGCAAAGTGCTTAGGTTTTGCTGATGCCTTGCTTATGTCTTGCGTAAGTATTTGCACACTTATACTGATTGGAGACGCAAGCTCTTTTGTCGCCGTTCTCAAAGATTTTTTTTAGTCTGTGAGATGTGTCATTAACTAGGAGATGCGTGCCAAAACAACTTGCAACAAGACACGATTGGACATTAAATTGTAGGAGATTTTTTGTCCATTTATGGACAAGTGTGAGTTAATACTATTAGTTGCTAAAGCGTAGACTATTGCAGTCTTACTTTTTAGTGAGTAGTTCATTAAAAGCGCTTGGGATAAGTTATGTCCATCTCAAGTAGCTCTATGTGCGTGGCCAACGCCAACACATGCTTAGTCAATTGTATATACGCGGTACAAAGATCACGAAAGTAAGTACCGTTTTTTATGGCAGCCTAGTAGCTTTTGCTAAGTCACTTCAACGTGTCTTTATCTTTTTAGCAAAGCTTCTTGTTATTTGGGTGCCTATATTGCGCATTGCTGAAGGTTTGGAGCGATGTGTTTGTTCCTAGTTAGTACATAAGCTAGGACATTTTTGGAGGTGCCAATGAAGACCAATCTTCCGGTAACGGATGTGCGTGTGCCTTTTCCTAAGGACGCCAAGATTATTTCCTTTACCGACCTGAAAGGTGTCATTACTAAAGTTAATAAGCCATTTATTGAAATTAGTGGCTTTACAGAAGAAGAACTCATTGGTAAACCTCATAATATCGTCCGCCATCCTGACATGCCAGCAGCGGTGTTTGCTCTCATGTGGACTACCATCAAGAGTGGTGAGTCTTTCATGGGTATTGTGAAGAATCGAACCAAGAATGGTGATTACTACTGGGTGAATGCCTTCATCTCTCCAGTGTTTGATCGCGGCCATATCGTTGGCTATGAGTCGGTTCGTTATCCACCAAATGAAAAGGACGTACAGCGTTCTATTGAAGTTTACAAAAAGCTCAATAGCAATCAGCCATTAAAGCCAAGCTTCCCAGTTATTCCTAAGTCTATGCAGCTTGCTCTAGGTTGTGCTGCTGTGACTGCAGGTGCTTTCTTCTTACATCCAATTGCAGCGATCGCAGTGGGTTCACTGTCTTCATACCTGTGCGTTGCTAATCAACGTGGCATCATGAAGCGCAAGATGGAGAATGCCAAAAAGCTGCTTGCTAAGGTCTACGACCATCCTGTAGGCATGCTGTGCTACTCCCATGATCGTGAAGATGAAATCATCTCCAACGTGCGTCTGTTGATTTTGTCCAACAATGCCAATATGAGATCTATGATCAACCGTGTTGGCGATGCAGTTGATGAGTTACGTGTCAAGGCACATGCTTGCTCTTCATATGCTCATGAAAGCACTCGTTATATTGTTGAGCAAAGTGAGAGAAGTAACCATATTCATGACTCAATTGCCCACGCGAGCAATGAGATCAACGAGCTTGAACAATTAGTGCATCAAACCAATAACTATGCACGTGAGACCTCTGACCTCGTTACCTCAACAGCAACTATGTCGCAAAAGAATCGCTCTGCCTTAGATGACATTAGCTCTGGTAGCGATAATATGTGTAGCATCATTGAGACCTTAGCTGCCGATGCTGAGCAGATCTCTAATTTATTAAAGCAGATTATCAGTATCTCAGAGCACACCAATCTTCTGGCATTAAATGCTGCTATTGAAGCAGCACGTGCTGGTGAGCAAGGACGTGGCTTTGCTGTCGTAGCTGATGAAGTACGTAACCTTGCAATCAAGTCAAAAGAGTGTACTAATCAGATTCATGGTACTGTAGCTGAATTAATTAAGAACTCTCAAATTGCCGTACAGTCTTCTCGTAAATCTCGCGAGCTTGCCGATGCTGGTCATGAGGCAATTCAGCAATCAGCTGCAGGCTTTAAAAAGGTATCAGAGAACATCGAGCGTATGAGCCAAATGACTCAGGAGATGACCGAACTTATCTCCTCTGAGACCCTGGTTGCAAGCCAGATTAACTCTGATTCGGAGAATGTTTACGAGCTCTCTATGCACTGTACCGATATCTCCAAGGAGAACGACAGTGCCATTGATGAGGTATCCCACATCATGGATAACCTCGACGACATGATTAAGCGTTTCGATACTGAGTACAAGAGAATTCAGGACTACCACAACAGATAGTCACTTCAAAGTACTCAACGCAAAGCCGCGCCTTAGAGCCGCAGCTCTGCACCGCCGCAGCACTACACCAACTAACGCAGGCGCAAAACAGCAAAGGGCCATACTCTCACGAGCATGGCCCTTTGTTTAGGCTCGAAAGCCACCGGCCAAGCAAGGCCAACAACCACAGGCCACACCATGCTGCAAATAGCTGCAGCTAATACCATCGCAAGATCGCCACTCTAGGCTATCAATAGCCTCCATAACTGCAGCATCAAAGCCGCAGCACGAATAGCAAGCGCCAATAGTAGCAAGCCAAGCGCTAATAGTAGCAAGCCTAATTAGCAAGGTCGTGAGCAAGGTAGTGTCAGCTGTGGGCACACCCCAAATGAAAAAGGCAGTGCTATGCACTGCCCTTTTGCAAGCTAGTTGAAGCTTAAGCCATTACTGACCCAGTAACTGCAGCGCAATAGTTGGACGCTGATTGGCCTGAGACAGGATGGTCTGAGAGGCCTGCTGAATGATCTGATTTGAGGTTAAAGCAGCGGTCTCAGATGCAAAGTCAGTATCACGAATACGGCTGCGAGCATCGGATTCGTTCTCAGAAATTGAGCTCTGATTACGGATGGTGCTTTCCATACGATTTTGGAT
>NZ_CABTML010000071.1:0-57274 GCF_902485895.1 uncultured Anaerobiospirillum sp.
ACATACTTAAAATACATACTATTCGAGCATCCTGTTTTCATATTGAATGCGATTAATAGGCTGTTTCTTAATTACTTAGGCAACTCCCCAATGTCAGTGAAATGCTTAAAAATGGAAGGTATCAAACAAAAAGGCCTTGCTAAAGGAAGGCCTGAGTTTGTTAAAAGGAAAGATTGAGATTTGTTATTTCTTTAGGCTGCCAGTTTCAGGGTCTAAGCCGTTACCGGTGTAGTAAGACCAAGGCACGGTCTTAGCGTTAACAGTTTGGTAGTAAAGACCAGGAGTCCAGTGCTCAGAAACGTCACGACGAGCATAGAAAGATCTTGCTGCAGTGTTGATATCTCTAAAGAACTGTGGAGATGGCTCGGTCACAGTTACACCAGCAGCAATCAGATGTTTAAGTGCAGCATGCTCCTCAGCCATTTGAACCACATTAAAGAATTTTGCAGCACGATCGCAGCTTTGTTTGAAGATCTCCTGATCTGAGGTGCTTAGTGACTGCCAGAATGCATTGGAAACAGCTACACCACTAAGATCATATACGTGGGCAGTTTTTAACAAATATGAAGCTGCTTTGTAAAAGCCACCTGCATAAATAGTAGCGATAGGTCGCTCTACAGCATCGATCTCTTTATTGCGCAGTGCGGCTAAAACCTTAGTTGCTGGCATCTTAGTAGGCTCAGTACCAAAGGTTTGCCAAGTCCTGTACTGAATGTCATTCATTGGGGTACGAATGCGCAGACCTTGTAATTCAGAGAATTTGGTAATTGGTCGAGTAGTTAAAAGATGGCGCACACCATAGCACCAGTCAAAGGATATAACTCTGATGTTGTGTTCTCTAGATAACTTATCAAATTGTGCTTTAGTCCACTTGCTGTCTACAAGACGTAAAGCTTCATCCCAGTTATTGAACAGATATGGGCCATACAGAACACCTAAGTCATAGGCCCCCATGGCATAGAGGCTGGCACCATCTACAACAGTAGCGAGATGCTCACCTTGCTGCATACGCTCTAAAATTGAGTTCTTTTCACCTAAAGATGCACTTGGATAAAGCTCAAGAGAAATTCTGCCATGAGTGCGGTTTTCAAGTTCTTCTTTCCAGCGCTGCATGCCGAGATCTAGAGGCTCACCAGCAACACCGTCGTAACCTACCTTAAGGACAATTTGAGCTTTAACTACATTAGTGCTACCGCTTTTGCCATCAACCTTAGCCACTTTTGATTCGTCAGAGCATGCGCTCAGACCGATAATCATGGCTAATGAAGCGAAAACCATAATTGCTCTACGTATTAAGTTACGTATAGAGCTATTGTGAGTGTAGAACATGATTACGTCCCAACTTGATCCAAGTCTTATTGGCTTACGCAGTTATCAATGCTACAGCTGAGCAGATACGTTAGTCCTGCATTCTTTAAAACATTTGAGTCTAGGTTTACCTTGTTCATGACAAGATCAATATAGGTTACTCACTTCAAAGTGCATGACTAATTAAGGTGCTTTGTAAATAGACTTCTAAGCTTGTTAGCTCGATGCCTGAACTTATGTGTTTGATTGATGCGCTGCTAAGTGAACAAGACGGATGCTTGATTCGACTTTAGACAAAACAAGAATATGCACATATGCATCTTGCCTTTGGCAAGTGCAATACACTTCATTAATAAAGGTTACTTGGACTTGTGTATAAACACGGTGTCTCTTAGGAGTATCCAAACTTTGGTTTTAAGCAAGATTACATCTCCTAACCACTATAAAATGAAGCATACCGAGGACTTGCTTATCAATCACTGCTACATTTTGTATTCAATTAATATAGAACTGATTGAGAAGCTATGTGAGTGTCTATATCTTCAATCTTTCATAGGCCAAGATAAAGCATGGCATGTGAATAATTAAAGCAGCGGCGTGCATGAAAAATAATATCAGTTTAAACAGCCCTGTGCACGTCAATCTTGATACAGCATACAACTCAGTTGATAGTTTTGCCATACTAGTCACATTAGTAACCAATATCTAAGAAAGAAATCAGATTTGTTTACATCATTACGGCAAAGTCGATCATCAAATAATCGAGCAAAAGTCGATCATTTTTTAGTGGAAATTACGACCAACTTCTCTAACCTTGATCGTCATTTTTAAGAAAAGTGTTAGTACATATCATAGATTACAGATACACATGTTTAATGTGTGGGCTTTTTTAGTCTGTCCCTAGATACTCTCAAACACATTAATATTGGCAGTTTAGAGTAAAAAATATTCGTTTTTACTGACAAACAAACTAATTTGGTAAAGTTTGAAAAATTATTACGTTGCTATAATCCCGCCGCTCATTAAGACATAAAACGCAGCATACATATATCTAACAAGCTTAGCGCTTTGTGTCCTTTCTTCTTTGTAGTCCATTGAGCTTTACTAATATTTGGTGCCCAAGGCAGTGTACTCAATTAATTGGTATGCAAAGAAGAAAGAGCAATGTCATAGCTAAGCAAGTAATTAAAGAGGTGCACCTCTTTATATGCAGTGCCATGCTGTATCTTGATGAGATTTTACATGCACTGTCATATACGTTAATTTGTGTTTTATCTTGAGGTAGATTCTTTTATGAAGCGTTCTTTAATATCTGCTGCATTAGCTACTGTAGCTGCCTGCGCTATTTCATCAGCTGCTATTGCTGCTCCTTTCTTTGTAAACCTGGATCTCGTTGGTACTGCTGATGCTGATATCAAGGGCTCAAATGCAGAGATGAAGACCACCAGCTATGGCATTAATGGTGGTACTGATTGGATTTCTGTTGGTGTAACTCGTACTGATTACGATTTTTCCAACCTCAACAACGCTCCATTTGATTCTCTTAACAAGGTATATGTAGACTTACGTTACGATGGCTACATTTCTTCCAACATCCGTTACTATGCAGGTTTAAACCTCGCTGCTTTATACGAGAGCGATCTGGATATCGGTAACAGCTACAACATTTCCCCACGTATTGCTGTAGGTTGGGAGTTCATGAACGGCATTACCGCATTTGCTGGTGCCTTTGCTAGTCTTAACGAAGCTGATAACATCTTCGAGCCTATCTTTGGTCTTGAGGTTGGCAAAAATCATGAGCTTGGCTGGACTGGTTCTATTGCTTACCCAAGCACCCGTATTCAGTATCGTTTCAACCCAACTTGGGCTGTTGATGCTAGCTTCATGACTGTACGTGATACCTACAACTTAGATGATGACTCATCAAAGCCAGCTAAGCTTAAGAATGGCTACATGCGTGAAGAGTCTTACGGTTTAGGTCTTGGCGTTTCATACACCCCAGTGCAGATGGTTACCATTTCTGCTGGCTTAGTTTCCTACTTCGACCGTGAGTTCAAGTTCTACGACCAAGGTGGCAACTCCATCGGTACCGTTGAGACTGACAACTCCAATGGCGCTTACGTACGCGCTGCTATCAACTTCTAAGATAGCTAAGCGGCTACGCTTCTTATGCCACGTTGAGTGAATGCAGCGATTACAAAGATCGCAGTGTCCCTCAGCTAAAAGAAAAGGTCGGTTACCCTATAAAAGGTGGCCGGCCTTTTCTTTTATCTACGCCCAAATGCAGTATGACTTTCCGTCAATGTACGCCTGAAAGTAGCATGGCTATCCGTATATCTACGCCTGAAAATGGCATTACTGTCCATCTGTCAACGCCCAAAGGCAGTAGGCCCTTTCGTTTATCTGTACCAAATAAGCAGACCTTTTGCTTGTATGGCTAAAAGTTAGCAAAAGTGTGAATGCTTGGTAAATCGCTAGTAGATTCTTTGTTTTATGCAGCCTATGTACACTCAAGCGCGGGCAATTAAGGCTAAACTGCTCTTTAACAAGGCAATGATGCGGGAAGTGGCAATTGCAGGGCAATTAACAGTATAGCTATGAGCTAGCTAAGATTGAGGTGGGGTTAGAGAGCTTGTGATGTTTTGGCAGACGAGGTATGGATAGGTTTTGTTGTAGCGCAGAAATAAAAATACCGCATCAAGTGCGGCATTTTTAAACTGGTAGCTAGTGTGCTACCAGCTTTAAGAAATATATTTAGGCTATGGATTAAACATCCATTGGAGCGCCTTCGATTTCGCTCTTGCCTAACATTAAGAAGACTACGAACATACCAACGGCTGCAACAAGACCGATAATCTGAGCGATAAAGATGTCAACGCCTAAGCCCATGTTTGGCTCGTAGATAATGTAGGTTACACATGCTGCAGAGATGAATGCTGCTGGAATAGAGCAGATTAAGTGCAGCTTGTTACGACGGTAGAGGTATGCAGCTGCAGTCCAGAGCATAATACCGGCGAGTACCTGGTTGGAGAAGCCGAAGTATCTCCAAATGATGTTGAAGTCGATGAATGACAGAGCAATACCAAGTGCGAATAATGGCACTGCAATGTACAGACGCTTAATTGGCTGGGTCTGGTCTAAGTTGAATACTTCAGCAATGGTAAGACGTGCAGCACGGAAAGCGGTATCACCAGAGGTAACTGGCAGAACAATAACACCTAAGATAGCTAAAAGACCACCGAATGAACCCATCAGAACGATAGATGCATCGTAAACAACGGCAGAAGCGGTACCGGCATTAATGGTTGCGCTTAATTCTTCTGGAGATACGTAGAAGGTCATACCTACGGTTGCCCATACGAGACCGATGAAGCCTTCAGCAATCATACCACCGTAGAATACCATGCGACCTTCGTTCTCAGACTCGATGCAGCGTGCCATCAGAGGAGACTGGGTTGCGTGGAAGCCAGATAATGCACCACAAGCAATGGTGATGAACATTAAAGGCCATAATGGCAGATCAGCAGGATGTGGATTTACGCCCCACTCAGCCCATGAGTAGAACTGCTCTGGCATCTTTAAGAATAATGCTGCAGTTACGCCCACGGCCATAACGATAAGGAGTGCACCGAAGATTGGGTAGATTCGGCCAATTAACTTATCGATTGGTACTAAGGTAGCAATGAAGTAGTAAACGAAGATAACGCCAAGCCAGAATAAGAAGTCCAGTGACTCAGGGGTCAGCTTAGCAAGCAGGTTTGCAGGAGAAGTTGCGAATACCACACCTACTAATAAGAGCAGGATAATGGCGAATACGCGCATCAGTTGCTTGAAGAACTTACCTAAGTTGTAGCCTACGATCTGAGGAACGTTAGCGCCCTGGTAACGGACGGATAACATACCACCGAAGTAATCGTGCACTGCACCGGCAAAGATGGAACCTAATACGATCCATAACAGAGCCTGTGGGCCGTATAAAGCACCCATGATAGGGCCGAATACAGGGCCTACGCCTGCAATGTTAAGCAGCTGAATTAACCACAGCTTCCACTTTGGCATGGAAACATAGTCAACACCGTCGAACTTGGTAACAGCTGGTGTCTTACGATTAGGATCAGGTTGGAAAACCTTTTCAACGAACTTGCCGTACAGCCAATAGCCTACTAAAAGGCCAATGGTTGCAATGATAAACCACATATACCTAGGCATTTGTGACTCCTTCCTTAACAAACCTCAACAAACCACAGTCAGGACATAGCAAGATGGTGGTGAGTGTTATATGAGCACTCTTGCCAAAGAAACACTTTGTATATCTTTGGTAAATTACTAAACAAGCGAGTAAAAGTACGCCTTAACTAAGGCGCTTTTAAAAGCTTGATAGCTGACTGTCATTGTTTTGTTTTGGATAGATACGAGATCATCTTATGGAGGGCAACTAAATAATTAACTGCGCTCTTGCCACAAGATCAAACTGTTCTTCTCTCACCATAGATTAACGCTTAGGTGCAAGCTGTACGCTAGATAGTGAGCAAAGAGCTCCTAAACGGAGGCTAGTCTTTGCTAGACAAAAGATCACCTAATGTCAGTCTAAACCGCATACGATTGTACTGGTTTAAGGAAGATTTGATGCTAAGTTTCTAAGCAAAATGAGTGTTCGCTCTCATTGCTAAAAAATTATCTGGATGTAGATCCCATTTTTCGCACCGTAATTGTCTGATTTGAGGAAATTTGTCAGACAAGCAAGAGTACGTTTTATGTTAACTATATCTCTCGAAAATTGGCATAAAAATCAGCATTTCTCTTTTGCTTGTACTGTAAAACTATCGCTCACAACATAATATGGTGCCAATGCAAAATTAGCAGTTTTAGAGACTTGGCTTATGTCTACACATATATGTATGCAAAAGGAAAAGAAACATATGCGCAGCCTTGCCACTATTGGGCAAATAAAAACTTAGGCATCATCTTGTCTGTATTGGGAAAACAAAACGTATTCATGGCCTTGCCTGTATTGGGCAAATAAATCATAGGCATGGCCTTGCCTGTATTGGGCAAACAAAACTTAGGCATCACCTTGTCTGTATTGGGTAAAAACTTAAGAGCTGCAAATGTTTGAGTTGAGATCTAAGAGGTTGTAGTTCAGCGTATGAAGCTATCAAATTGTGACGACAAGGTATTAATTGAGTAGTGCTATGAGGTTGTTATGAGCTATGGCCTGTTATAGCTATAGATAGTGGGTAAAAGTCTCTATCTGAAAGCTACAGTTTTATTCGTTGATCTGATTACTTGTGAGACAAGTTAAGTGTTTATTTTTATGTCCTCTTCGCAAAACTAGATACGTAAAGGGATTTATCAAAAATCCCATGGTTTAAGCATTTTGCTGTGGTTCATTTGTGATCAAAACTTAAGAAAGTCGTTGCAAATTCGTGTCAGTAAGCATAGACTAATTTGTGCAAGTGTAGGGTAACTATTGTTAGTCACTTCTAGCTTTGTAAGCTTGACCACAAAACTTAAGCAAGGTCAGGTGCAATCATGGTAGAAGAAACATTTATTTACAGTGCGCTTGTAAAGCCGAATGGCAAGAAGACCTGAACATATGGAGCTGCTAGTTACTTTTTCTTAGCAGTGTCATACATGAGGCTAGTCACAATAGGTTGAAGAAGCTCAAGTTAATACCACTTCTTTGGTGACTACTTTTTAACAAAATTGAACGCTCTACATCCTCAGGTAGTCATACAACCATGATATATACCTGATACAAATGGTTTTTTCTATCTCATTTGTCAGCTTAAGGTGATGTTTGGCGTACAATACTCAGACACATTTGGTGTAGCGCAGCACGCCGCTATAAGCGCAGTGCTACCTCGACAACAAGTCAGCTTGAACAAAGATAGTTAAAACATCTCTTTGCTCTGTTTTTAACTCTCTTGTGTCGTGTCAACCAGGTTTCTGGGTTTCTGCGGATTCTTTTGAGAAGCCAAAGCGCTTAAATACATATTATGAGTAAGACTTTAGATACTTTAGAGGTTGGTCAGAGTGGTACTGTGAGTGCAGTTAATGGCCATAATACCTCCCTGCGTCGCAGATTGCTTGATATGGGCTTGACCCCAAACACTCAGGTCAAGATTATGCGCCTTGCTCCTTTGGGTGACCCAATGGAGCTTGAGGTGCGCGGTTATGCCTTAACCATCCGTAAGGATGACGCTAAGCTGATTGAAATCGCCTAGTATCAAGGAGCACGAAAACAAATGAGCAAGACTATTGCTTTGATTGGCAATCAAAACTGCGGTAAGACTACCCTGTTTAATTGCATCACCGGTTCTAATCAGTATGTTGGCAACTGGCCTGGTGTAACCCTTGATAAGGTTGCTGGTTTCGTTTCATCACAGAATTTGAAGGTTGTTGACCTTCCTGGTCTTTACTCTCTTTCTCCATATTCACCAGAGGAAATTGTCTCCCGTAATTTCCTTATCGATGGTGATTATGATGTCATCGTTAACTTAGTCGATGCCACCCACCTTGAGCGTTCCTTATCTTTAACTTGTGAAGTCATGACCTTTAAAAGACCAATGGTTATTGCACTGAACATGATTGATAAGGCTGAAAAGTCGAGCATCAAGATAGATACTGCAGCTATGTCCAAGCGTTTTGGCGTACCTGTAGTTGCCATCTCAGCAGCTAATAGCTTTGGTATTGATAAGCTCTTTGAAGCTATTGAAAACGCCACTGTTCCATCAGCCATGATTTATGATGAGGCTTTAGAGCAGTCTATTGCGTCAGTTGCCTCAGAGCTTAAGAATGAATCTAATGAAGGTAACAGCCGCTTTGCTGCTATGTCTTTACTGCAAAATGATAAAGCCTTTATGCAGCAGTATAAGAACAATGAAGCTGAGCTAGGCATCATCAATCGTGAGATCTTAAACCTTGAGAAGAAGTATTCTACTGATGTTGAGTCTCTGATTGCTCAAGAGCGCTATAGCTTTATTGATAGCGTAATTGCTCAGTGCGTAGTAAAGGGTAAGGGTATCTACAATGACATCTCACGTAAGATCGATAATGTAGTAACTCACCGTTATTTAGGTATCCCAATCTTCATCGGCGTAGTATGGATGGTTTACTACTTAGCAGTAAGCACCATTGGTACTATGGGTACTGATTACGCCAACGACGTGCTCTTTGGAACTTATGCTACTGAAGCAGCTACTTCCTTGATGGAGAGTATCTCAGCTCCAGAATGGCTCTCTGGTTTAGTAGTTGACGGCATTATCGGTGGTGTTGGCGCTGTTTTAGGTTTCGTACCTCAAATGATCGTTCTCTTTGCTCTTTTATCTATTCTTGAGCAAAGCGGTTATATGACTCGTGTGGCATTCGTTCTTGACCGTGTCTTCCGTCACTTCGGTCTTTCTGGTCGTTGCTTCATTCCAATGGTAGTTGCCTCTGGTTGCGGTGTGCCAGCTATTATGGCTACTAATAACATTGATAATATCAATGAGAAGCGCATTACCATTATTACCACTACCTTTGTACCATGCTCAGCTAAGCTCCCAATCTTAGCTATGATTGCAGCTGCATTCTTCCCTGAGTCAACCTTCGTTGCTCCTGCAGTTTACTTCTTAGCTATCTTCAGCATTGGCTTTACTGCATACATCTTAAAGAAAGATACTGCTTTTAAAGAGGAAGTATCTCCATTTGTTCTTGAGATGCCAAACTACAATATGCCAAAGCTGCGTAACGTATTTCGTTCAACTTACGAGCGCTGCCGTGCATTCGTTATCAAGGCCGGTACCGTAATTTTTGCAACCGTAGTAGTAATCTGGTTCCTATCTAACTTCAACTTCACCTCTGAAGGTTTCGGTATGGTTGAGGTTAATGATTCCATTCTGGCTGCTATCGGTTCAGCTATCGCTTTTATCTTTATTCCACTTGGCTTTGCATCCTGGCAGGCTTCAGTATCCGTTATCACTGGTCTTCTTGCTAAGGAGAACGTGGTTGGTACTTTAGCTGTGCTGCTTGGCTTAGGCGAGGTTGCTGAGGATGATGCTTCATTAGGCGCTGCATTAAATGCTGAGTTCTCAACTTCAGCTGCAGCTATGGCTTTCTTAGCTTTTAACCTGTTCTCAACTCCATGTATCGCAGCTTTAGGTGCAATGCGTCGTCAGCTTAAGAGCCCACGTCTGTTTACCTTTGCTGTTGTTTACATGCTTGCCTTCGCTTATGGCCTTGCCATGGTAATCTACCAGCTTGGTGGCTTTATCACTGGTCAGGTAGGCTTTGGCCCAGGTACTGTGGTAGCAGGTGTGATTGTGCTACTTGCTCTGTATTTAGTGTTCCGTCCAGAGCGTAAGGCACGTACCTCCATTCAGATTCCTGTAAAGCAGATCTAGATGTTTAGGTAGTAAGCAAAAAACTGTTAGCTACCTAAAACAAAATTTAATCCCTCAGTAGAGTTTTTAATCAAAAGCTCATTGCTTAGGTTCCTCAAATGCCAGTACAGCACTAGGTTGTCCTGGCATTTTTTATGTGCAGTATCTTAGGTTTAAATGCTAAGAGCTATTAACAGATAGAGGCAACTAAATTTGGTGTGTACCACACAGCACGAGGGTAAGCTTGAGTAGTCTCATATGTAACCTCAAGCTTTGTTTTTAGACCACATACACAACATAAAGACTACCAATCTATCTTTGCAATTTGCCTTTTTATCTCATGCGTTTGTTGAGATTGTTCGTCGCTTTTATCTAAGACCCTTGTGTTTTGGTTCTAGCTTAGTCAAAATAGCAGCATTGAATTATTGGGAGTCGATTACATGTTTAACATGAACAATATGATGAAGCAGGCTCAAATGCTTCAGGAGCGTATGGCCAAGGCTCAAGAAGAGGCAGCAGCCTTAGAGTGCACCGGTGAGTCAGGAGCTGGTTTAGTTAAGGTTACCGTTAACGGTCGTCACGAAGTTCGTCGTGTTGAAATCGCCGATTCTTTATTTGAAGGCGAAATCGACAAGGAAATGATCGAAGATCTGATTGCTGCAGCTTGCAACGATGCTAGCCGTCGTGTTGAGGAAGAGAGCAAGGCTGTTATGTCAAAGGTTACCGCTGGTATCCCTCTGCCACCAGGCATGAAGCTTCCTTTCTAAAGTTTCGTCCATCATTTGATGTACGTACGGATACTGTTGTCATATAAGTAGACAGCATTGAGTATCATCAAGCCCGGTGATCCGTAATCAGGAAACCGGGTTTTGTTTTTTAAGAAGTTACAAGATGTCATCATCCGCTCAATTGGACAAACTGATCAAAGCACTGCAAATACAGCCAGGCATTGGTCATCGTTCAGCCACACGTATTGCCTATAATCTTCTCGACAGACGTAGACAGGCCGCAGTTGAATTAGGCCAGGTACTAATCGAGTCAATGAACAATATCAAGCTCTGTAGCTGTTGCCGTAATTACTCAGATAATGATCTGTGTAATTTATGCGCATCAGAGGAGCGTCATAAGGCAAGATCTCTGTGCGTGGTTGAAAGTCCATCTGATGTTGAGGCCATTGAGAATAGTAATAACTTCTTTGGTCTGTACTTCGTATTACACGGCCATTTATCTCCAATCGATGGAGTTGGTGCTAAAGAGTTAGGCTTATATCAGCTCGATCAGCTGCTTGCGCAAAACAAGTTTGATGAGATGATTTTAGCTACTAATCCAACTGTTGAGGGTGATGCAACTGCATCCTTTATTGCCTCGATGGCTAAGCACCACAACATACAAAAGATCTCCAAGATCGCATCAGGCGTTCCATTAGGCGGTGATCTTGATAACGTCGACCAAAAGACTCTCGGCTCAGCTCTTATGAACCGCCGCCCATACGAGTCCTAAAGATCGCACACGAGCCATGGCGATCTCATGCCATGGCCATAGCCATGCCATGCCATGATCTAGGCACATTCTCACTCCACTTATATGCTACAGCTATGCTGCGATCTTAAATAGACTATCAATGCATACACTAGCACTTGCTTAAGTCATGATCTTGCATAGGCAAATGCTCATGTCATGATCTTGCAAAGGCATATGCTCAAGTCATGATCTTTTGAGCTAGCAACACAATCAACTAGCTCATGTAAACTCAAGATCGTAGACACCTCGCCTGTTAATTGCTCTGCATGCGCCAAAGCATGCTTGTCTACAAAAGCCTAATAGCTACCTTAATCTATTAGCATGACTGCACATACAGTAGATCCGCGATCATTAGCTGAGCGGTGCGATTTTTGAATAAGATCAGACATTGGCCGCTCACCACCTTTAAGTTAATTGTTATTGGCATTAATTACTTCTATGAGGTGCTCGTCCATTTGATAAATTTGGCTGAAGGTGGGTATTTTGTGTGGCGTGAAGTGAAAAAAGTTTAGTGATGCACTTGAAAGTATAACAAGCTGTCCCCATATATCTTTCAAACAGCAAGAAACCGTTTGTTGATGGCGTTTGATGAGCGTTTTGCTGGTCTTTATGACACAAAAGCCGATCTTAAAAAACTAACGCTTATGACGGTTAGATGTGCTTTGGGAGAATTTTTTAAATGTCAGCTACTGTACACGGCTTTCAGACCGAAGTTACCAAGCTTTTAAACTTACTGGCCCACTCTCTTTACTCAAACAAAGAGGTATTCCTGCGCGAGCTTATTTCTAATGCATCTGATGCTATCGATAAGCTGCACTTCATGTCCCTGACAAATCCAGATCTCATCAAGGAAGATCCAGATTTTAAGATCCGTCTGCGTGCTGACAAGGACACCGGTACTTTAACCATTTCTGACAATGGTTTAGGTATGACCTTAGAAGAGGCTAATGCCAACTTAGGTACCATTGCTAAGTCTGGTACTGAAGAGTTCGTCAAGAACCTCTCTGGCGATCAAGCTAAGGACTCACAGTTAATCGGCCAGTTCGGTGTTGGTTTCTACTCTGCTTTCATCGTTGCAGATCAGGTTACCGTAATTTCACGTAGCGCTAATGCCTCTGCTGATGAGGGTGTTCGCTGGTTCTCTACTGGTAATGGCAGCTTTGAGTCAGAGAACATTAATGTACCTAACCGTGGTACCTCTATCGTTCTGCACTTAAAGGATAGCGAGAAAGAGTTCTTAGACTCTTGGACCTTACGTCAGGCTATCACTAAGTACTCTGACCACATCTCTACTCCTGTTGAGCTTTATGACAGTGTTTATGAAGAGAACAAGGATGAGGGTGAGAGCGCAGAGGGTGAGAAGAAAGAGCCTACTCAGACTTTCAAGTATGTTCAGGTTAATGATGCAAAGGCTCTGTGGACTCGTACTCCAAAAGACATCACTGATGAAGAGTATCAGAACTTCTACAAGCACTCCTTTACTGACTATGCAGATGCTTTAACCTGGTCTCACAACAAGGTAGAAGGTGAGCTTGAGTACACCTCATTACTCTACATCCCATCAGTAGCTCCAATGAACCTGATGATGCGTGACAATCACAGCTCCATCAAGCTGTATGTACAGCGTGTATTCATCATGGATGAGGATGAGCAGTTTATTCCTCAGTACTTACGCTTTATGCGCGGCTTAGTTGATACTAATGCACTGCCATTAAACGTAAGCCGTGAGCTCTTACAAGAGAGCAAGGTATCTCGCAAGTTAAAGAGCGCTATTACTAAGCGTTCCTTAAGCCTCATCGAGAAGTTAAGTGCAGACAAAGATAAGTATGCAAAGTTTGTTGCTGCTTTCAATGACGTACTTAAAGAGGGTGTTTCTGACGATCACGAGAACCGCAACAAGGTCTTAAAGCTGATTCGTTTTGCTTCTACCCATGACACTGCAGCAAGTTGCAATGTTTCCTTAGACGAGTACATCTCTCGTATGAAGGAAGGTCAGAAGAACATCTACTACCTGTGCGCTGATGATTATGATAAGGCCGTAAACTCTTCATACTTAGAGCGTTTAAAGGCTAAGGATATCGAAGTTCTGCTCTTATGGAAGCAGCCTATCGATCAGTGGATGTGCTCATTCTTAAATGAGTACGAGGGCAAGAAGTTCATCTCCGTAACTGCCGCCGATCTCGAGCTTGGCGATCTTGAAGATGCCGCTGAGAAGGAGAAGCAAGAGCAGTTCCGTAAGGACAACGAGGATCTCGTAAAGCGCTTTAAGGAAGCTTTAGGCGATAGCGTTGAAGATGTGCGTGTTGCTAGCTCCTTAACTGAGTCTCCTGCTTGCTTAGTTCAGTCTGCAGCCGGTGCTGGCTTTAGCCGTCAGATGCGTTTCATTGCTAAGATGCAGGGCACTGAGTTACCTGACGAGAAGTACATCATGGAGATCAATCCAGATCACGAGATCGTTAAGGAAGCTTATAGCGAGATTGATGAGACTGTATTTAAGGATTGGGCAAAGCTCATCTTTATGCAGGCAACTCTTGCTGATGAGGGCACCTTAAAGAACCCACGCGAGTTCGTATCTTTAATGAATAAGATGATGCTCAAGCGCAAGACTGTAGCTACTGGCTTAGAGGCTTAATGACTAGCTTAAGCTAAATACAGTTGCCTTTTGGCATCAAAAAATAAAGGCCATAAGTACCAATCTACTTATGGCCTTTGTCGTATTTATGGCCGCACTTGCCTCATCAAGCTCAAGCTATAGCGCTAGCGTCTGCTACGCTAATGGCTCAACGCTCTTATTTATAGACCAGCTTTGGGTATACAGCTATAAAGCCGCCATGCTTGTGCGGCTAAGATCTAGCAGGCCTCCATACTTTAGTGGCTAAGATCTAGCAAGCCGCCATACTCTAGCTGCTAAGAGCCAGCGGGCCTTCATGTTATTAGCTAGTGGCGTACGTATAGCGATGCAAGTTTCGTTTTGGTGCGTATGCAAGATATCTTGTATAATGCATGACTATCAGATTACTTTTAACAGCAGGAGCTATCATGCGCATTATTCTGTTAGGCCCACCAGGCGCTGGTAAGGGTACCCAAGCTCAGACTTTAACCAAGGCATTCTCCATTCCACAGATCTCCACTGGCGATATGCTGCGTGCTGCTATCAAGGAAGGCACTCCATTAGGTTTACAAGCTAAGGCTGTAATGGATGCAGGCAAGCTTGTATCTGATGAGATCATCATTGGCCTGGTAAAAGAGCGTATTGCTGCTGATGATTGCAAGAACGGTTTCTTATTTGACGGCTTCCCACGTACCATCCCACAGGCTGAGGCTTTAGTTGAGGCTGGCATCGAGATTGATGGCGTTGTAGAGCTGCAGGTTCCTGATGAGAAG
This sequence comes from uncultured Anaerobiospirillum sp., assembly GCF_902485895.1. Classification (NCBI taxonomy): domain Bacteria; kingdom Pseudomonadati; phylum Pseudomonadota; class Gammaproteobacteria; order Aeromonadales; family Succinivibrionaceae; genus Anaerobiospirillum; species uncultured Anaerobiospirillum sp. The sequence goes on from NZ_CABTML010000071.1 coordinate 14,577, forward strand.
ATCGTTAAGCGTATGTCAGGCCGTCGCGTACACTTAGCCTCTGGCCGTACCTACCACATCGTCTACAACCCACCAAAGGTTGAGGGCAAGGATGACGTAACTGGTGAAGACCTCGTAATCCGTGCTGATGACGAAGAGGCAACTGTACGTTCACGTCTTGAGGTTTACCACAACCAGACCGAGCCTCTCGTAGCTTTTTACAAGAAGCTTGCATCTGAGGGTAAGACTTATTACTTAGCTTTAGACGGTGATCGCCCAGTTGAGACCATCGCTCAGGAAATGGTTGACTCTCTGAACGCTAACGCCAAGAAGTAATTGGTAATTAACGTTTTGTGCTCAAAGGTGATTACAAATAGCGCTGCTATATAAGAAAGTACTTAAGGTACAGCTTAATAGCGCATTATCGCCGACTTAAGAGCCATAAAATAGGGCTGCCACTATGGCAGCCTTATTGTTGCAAGCAGCTAATGTAAGTTTTACTAAAGTATTTAACGGCAGCCATGTTTATATTTGAGTATTGCTGCCGTTAGGTATTTGGCCATCGTACACAGCAAAGTTAAGATGTGTATGGGCAAAAGGAGTTTTTAGATGCATCACTCTCTATCATTATGGCGCTCTATTTGCGCAGCATCCGTATTAGCTACTGTTTGTGCAGGTGTATCCTATGCTGATGACAACTTAGATAAAGTGGCTGTTCATGCAGAGAAAGCTGATGTTACTGCACAAGATTACTCCCAAAACATTCCATGCCCACCATTTTGGAGTGTTCAGCCTAATCCAAGCATGGATAACTCATTATCTTATGTACACGAGTCTGGTTCTATTGCAGTAAGCGTTACTTATATTGCTGATAAGTCTGGCTCTCAAGTAAGTGCTGAGACTTTCTCACGCGTAGCAGCTGAGCAGATGAATTGCACTTTGCCAGTAAGATCCAACATCTTAAAGAAAGCTTGGGCCTTTAATTGCGATGATGATATCGAAGCCCTTGTTTATGGTGAGCCTGGCAACTTAGTACTCCTTAGCATCTCAGGACGTAATGACGATACCGAAAGCTATTTCGAGTCTTTTATCTCATTCCTGTCTTATCAAGCTAGTTCACGCTAATGTAGCTAGAAGCATATGCTTAGCTTGCACTAGCGCTTACAAGCATATGCTTAGCTTGAGCAACTTATTAGCTTATGAGCATATGCTTAGCTTGAGCGAGAGCTTATAAGCATTCACATGAGTACCTGCCTTAGCAGATGAGTGATTTCCTTTATGGGACTTTGACTATCGACGCTAAGAGCATGGGTTCCCTCCTTTTATAAACGAATCTGCTGCGAGCGTTAAGACAAGGACAGCAGATGCGTGCACCTCTATTCAAGCAAATCTCATTTAGCACTATCTAAAGGATTAACGTAATAGCTTACTTAGCTATCCTTAATCGGCATATGCATGATGGGCTATATATGCACGTGCAAGAGATTCTTCAAAAGCATTAGTACACTATTGTGCCTTAAGTAATCTATCAAAACTAAAGTACAGTGGATACATAATGATTTGTGTTTAGACAGATCGCTTGTATTGATATGCATGCACTCTTTAGTGCCAGAAAAGAATAGGGAATCCTATTTTTAGGCAGTTATGTTTGAAAAAGCGCTTAAAATGGGCATATATCTATCATATAGCTCACAGAAAAAGGCCATATCCTGCATGCTGTGCTAAGATAACAGTGAACTAGTATTTTTGGTAATAAAGTATGTGAGAGATTTTTTAGCTCTCAAAACCTTTAGATCAAAATATTGTTAGACAAAGATAGCTTTAAGCTTATTGAAAGCTTTATCTAAGCCTAACTATGGATTGGTATATTTTGTTTGAGTCTTGCTAGGCTCGTAGGCTTGTTTTAATACCTTAATTGAGTACTTGGTAGCTTGCGTGTTTTGCTCGTCTCTAGCGATTTATACATGGTTTGATTTTATAACAGTATCTTCAGCATAAGGGGAATACATTCAAACATACTCGTTAGCTTCATAAGTACATGGTTCTCAATTACTGCATGCTAAAAAGTGCTCTTACGTAAAGCTGTTAATTAAGCGGAGCTTATAAGTATTTTCTAAGTCAAGTTGTCAATTTGAGATGTAGATGTAGCGAGCAAAAGTTACGTTCCTGTCATGTTCTATGATGAATTTTCAATCTCTTAAAGTGCAGAGTAATTAAAGAAGAACTTACGAAGGAGTGAAGCGCTTGCAAGCTCATCTTTAAAGTAGCTTAATTGCGCCAATAGTGTATGGCTTCATCGAACGGTATTACTAATACAGCGTCTCTATTTGCTTCTGATGATAATGACAATCAGAAAGCTAAGGGTTCATTGTATTCTGCTAAGCGCAGTACAGTACTACTCATCGACAATGATGAGTTGGTATGTATTAGTTTTCGCCGTAAGCTAGTCAATGAAGGTTACAAGTGCTTTGAGGCTAGCAATACCAAGCAAGCACTTAGAACTGCAGCTTCTACACAGCCTGATGTTATCCTCTTTAACATCGATATCACCGAAGACAACGGTATGGAGATCTTAGCCACCATCCGTGCATACTCTAAGGTTCCAGTAATTGTTCTTTCAAGCAAAGATGATGAAAAAGCAAAGCTAGCCATCCTTGAGGCTGGTGCTGACGATTTTGTAAAGAAGCCTTTTGGCGATCGCGAGCTCATGGCGCGCATTCGCGCATGTTTGAGAAGACGAGTTATTCCTAAAGATCACAGTGATATTACCAATGAGATTGTGCTTGGTAATGTCCACATTGATTTGCATACTGGTGAGCTGTTAAAAAATGGCAACCCTGTCCACTTAACTAAGCTTGAAAAGCGCCTCTTCCACATCCTCTTAAATGAGCGAGGTAAGGTCTTATCTACTAAGTACTTAACTGAGCAGGTATGGGGCCCTAACAGCGATAATGGCAATCACCTGCGTATCGTTATCTATAACCTGCGTCTTAAGCTCGAAGACGAGCCCAAGGCTCCTCAGCTCATCATTACTGAAACTGGTGAAGGCTATCGCCTCAATGGCTAGCATCTCAATGACTGCGGCTAATTGGCAGCAATTCAATGCCTACAGCTAATGGCTAGCAATTCAATGCCTGCGGCTAATGGGTAGCAATTCCATGCATGCAGCTAATAGCTAGCAATTCAATGCCTACAGCTAATAGCTAGCAATTCAATGTCTACAGCTAATAGCTAGCGGCTAAGATTTAGCAGCATAGCCAATAATCTTAGGCTCACGATCGCGTGTGCCATTTAGCTTTCAAAACCATTCAAATCAACAAACACTATCCCAACCAAGTAGTGCATAGCATCCGGCCACTCCTAAGCATTCGTAAGCCTCTGTTGTCTTCGGATGCGCTGCAGTTTGGTTCGAACCTTTTCTTACTGATTCTTGCTTTGTGATCTTTCGTTAAGTCAGAAAGCGGTGATATAGCAATGTGCTTGTTGGGATGCGCAAAGTGATTTACATGCAAATGTGTTTTGACACATGTAAATGTTTCATTGCAGTTACATAAGCGCATCTTATCAACGTAAACGCGCAAAGCCTTATTCGACGTGGACTTACGCATTAATATGTAGCTTTTTGTAAAGATGATAATCTGTATCATATTGTGAAAACGTTTACATTTTGCGCATCGTCGCATTTTCAAAACATAAGGTCTTTTTGCAATATCTCTCTTTGCTAAACTCTAGCGCGTCATCAGCGGACAGCACTTTATGTTACGTCACTTTAGATAGTGACTCCTAGTAATTAAGTTCTTTCCGACGTAGTTGTTAATCGACTACGCACTGGTAAATCTGTAGAGAACAAAACCTATAGCATCTAGTTCAATCTAGCACCACTGAGTGTGAAACAATCTCAACTCTTCTTGTCTTTGCTTCTTCTTTCAGTAGCGTCCACAGGCTATTTCTTTTGCTATCTGGTATGAGCTTTAGTGCACTAGCTATATCTATCTAATTCATTATTTTGTGTGGTTTGGCTTATTAAAGTATGAATTATGTAGATACCTAAAACTAATGGCGCTTATCTATCTTTGCAGAATGGTTTACTGATGATTTAAAACAGGATTTTGGTGTGTGGGCTGTACTCAAGTCACTATAGCTACCACTCGCATTTAGCATTAAAACTAGGTAGATACCTCCTTAATGCTTAAAGCTTTATTGATAACACTGTAGCTACATACATGAGTGTAGAAGTACATGTAAGGAGTTTTAGGTGAGCACTTTTGATTCAGGCTTAGACGTCTTGGGTGAGGCTCAACAATTCGTCGATGATTTATCTCCTGATGGTCACGGCGTTCTTATTGACCAGCATTATTTAGAGCTGCTAGCAGTACAGTATCCAACACGCGTTGACGCATTCTCTGAGATCATCAACTTACAGGCTATCTTAAATCTGCCTAAAGGTACTGAGCACTTCATTAGTGACCTGCATGGTGAGTACGAGGCATTCTGCCACATCATCAATAGCTGCTCAGGCGTTATTCACGATAAGGTTGAAGAGCTCTTTGATATGAGCAAAGAAGAAAAAGCAGCCTTATGCTCCCTTATCTACTACCCACGTGAAGTTCTGCGTTTAAAGCGCTCCCGTAACGAGCTTAACGAGCAGTGGTACCGCGAGACACTCTTAAAGCTTATCAAGCTGTGTAAGTACATGTCTGCAAAGTACACCCGTTCAAAGGTTAGAAAGGCTATTAATCAGAACTACAGCTACATCATCGATGAGCTCTTACACGCCCAGAATGATGAAGAACATAGCCGTTCTATCTACCACAAAGCGATTATTAACACTATCTTACAGACTCGCTCTGCACGCCACTTCTTATACTCATTATGTGCACTGTCAAAGCGTCTTGCTGTTGACCATCTGCACGTAGTTGGTGACGTATACGACCGTGGTCCAAACCCAGATCGCATCATGTCCATGTTAATGGATTACCACAGCATCGACATTCAGTGGGGTAACCACGATATCCTGTGGATGGGTGCAGCTTTAGGCTCTGAGGTCTGTATCGCTACAGTTTTACGTAACAACGTTAACTACTTCAACTATGGCCTGCTTGAGTCTGCATACTCAATCTCTTTACGTAAGCTTGCCGACTTTGCTCAGAAGACTTACTCCTATCCTGTCAAGGAGAGATCAAATGGTGCTGCTTGCTCATTAGTTGGCAACGTCCATGTTGATAATAGCCACTGCGATGGCCGTGGTGCAGATAGCGATGAAGAATATGAGCAGATGGTAAATGCTGTTGAGGACGAAACTCGTGCCAAGATGGTTAAGGCCATTACCGTTATTGCACTGAAGTTACAAGGTCAGCTCATTAAGCGTAATCCTGAGTTCCATATGGAAGATCGTCTCCTTATGGACAAGATGGATCTTAAGAATGGCACTGTGACTATTGAGGGTAAGGTATACGATCTCAACACTACTGAGCTGCCAACAATCAATCCTGATGATCCTTTTGCTTTAAGCCGTGAAGAGGCTTACTTAATGGAGTCCATTAAGGAGTCTTTTGCTAAGTCTAAAGAATTACAGCGTGAGGTTGCATTCCTCTTTAACGTTGGCTCTATGTACAAGTGCTACAACGGTAACTTACTCTTCCATGGCTGCGTACCAATGACTGAGGATGGTAACTTCCGTCCAGTTGATGTTGGTGGTAAGACTCTGCAGGGTAAGGCTTACTTCGATCACTGCGATAAGGTAGCTCGTCGTGCTTTTGCACTGCGCGATCGTAAGAGCTTAGACTTCATGTATTACATGTGGTGTGGCTTTAACAGCCCATTATCTGGCCGTACTATGAAGCCATTTGAGCGTTACTTTATTGATGACAAGACTTCCCACAAGGAGCCAAAAGATCCGTACTACACCCACTATCACAAGGAAGAAGTAGCACGCATGATCTTAGAAGAGTTTGGTCTTGATCCAAACACTGGTCACATCATTAATGGTCACACTCCAATTCGTGTTAACAAGGGTGAAAGCCCAGTACGTGCCAATGGTCGTGTGTTCGTAATCGATGGTGGTCTGTGCAAGGCTTACCATAACACCACTGGTATTGCAGGCTACACTTTGATCTCTACTAGCCGTGGTATTACCTTCAAGGCTCACACTCCATTTGAAAGCTGTGAGAAGGCAGTAGCTGAGAACGTAGACATTAACTCAGATGTAACTTTAGTTGAGAAGTTTGATGAGCGTCGTTTAGTTGCAGATACTGATAATGGCATCAAGATCCGCACTACCATCAAGGAACTTGAGGCTCTGTTACATGCCTACGTAACTGGCACCATTGCTGAAAAACAACAGCACTAAACAAACATACTCACTTACTCAATACTGCTGCAGCTTAGCAGCAGTATCACCAAGCGCTAGAGCTTGATATCAAGCATCCACGATCTCTTAGATGCGGTGAGCGGTGATCTTATAAAACAGCATTCAGAGATCTTTATCGGCTGCATACCTACTGATCTTGGGTCATGATAGCGAGCTAAATGAGCAGCATGAGAGTGCTATTAGAATGCATCTCAAGCATGCTATGGGCTAGCACCTCAAGCGTGCTATCAGAAGGTAGCACAAACATGCTTTTGAAAAGCATCACAAGCTCTGATCTAGGTAGCTTTGATAGCTTTGAGTAAGTTAAGCGATTTTCGGCAAAGTATCGCAGCAGCATCGAATACTTCTGCAACCGTGTTTGCGGCTGTTAGATACTTTGCAACCTAAGTTTAAGCGTCAAGCAATTCTCCAGGCTTGCGCAGATTTTTAGGAGCTCTCGCTTCTATTAATCGCACCTCTTTTAGCTGCGAAATGCAGCTTTACTGATTACAGTGTTATGTAGACCAGCGGGAAGATATCACCGCTGGTTCTTCTTTACATAACAGCGCTCTATCTTCCCCTCTACCGCTACACGCAATAGCGCTCTATCTTCCCCTCTACCGCTACACTCAATAGCTTATATATCGTCATCGATAATGTATGCATTGCAGCTGATATCTGCAGTAGACGCTGCAGTTGCTCTGAGTGCGGTGCTGCATTCCCAAGCTATCCATACATTATTCTCTCTTTGCAAAAGCATTTAACAGTGATTTTTCTCTTGGTCAGCTGCAAGATTCCGCAAGAACTCAACATCTTGTGGCTTAGTAGTCAGTGCCATTGCAGCGCAAAAAAGTATTTAGGCTTATTTATCGAGCTTTTGAGGGCGTTGCTTAGTGTCGTTGCACGGCATGTTGTCACGATCTGGTGGAGGAATTATTTTGGTTGTAGCAATTTGTGGAGTAAATTTTCATACTGTGGCTCTCTTTGAGAGGAAGATTCTGATCGATTGAAGAGGCTATTTTGAGCCAAATTGCTAATGATGTATAAGTAAAACTTATGGAATTTATGTAACAATAGTTAGTTTAGACTAACTTGGATATTTTGCAAAAATTGCTCACTTTTAATCATAAATGAAAGTCAGCTTAACTGTGTAGCAAGATTAATCATCAAAAGCATATATAAGGGAAATATTTGCAAAGTGTGTACTTGTACACTTGTATACATGATGTTTTTAGCGCCATCGGTGTTTGTAATCAAAAATGATAGCTAAGGAGAAATTATTTAATTGGCTTTTGTGTTCAATTTGTTAAGGATGATGGCTATTTGAGGCATCGCATTATGTTGTTTAAAAGTGTAACAAATGCGATAAATATCAGCTTTATGGATAGTGTTAGCTACAAGTAATTATTAAACTTAATTTATTAAAGGAGTTACTTAATTAAAAGATTTCTCAAAGAGGGGGTTTTGAGGGTGAAATGTGCTGATCTTTGATGCTGATAAGTGGTGAAAAATATTTTCACGAAGTGCTTATATCCGCCATTTGTTAGAGGATTGGGCTTGCGGAGTAGGGCTCAAGAATAAGTTTACAAACAGCTAGAAGAGGTCTCTTGTTAAGATCTTGTGATCTTACTGAAAATTATAGTTAAAAGCTGATGTAAATGCGATTTGTGAGGTGTTTTGAGGCTTTTGCACAAGTAACTAAAAAAATGCTTGATTTGCATGTTTTTGATTGTTTTTTGTCAAGTACAGGAGAATAATGAACCCATAGTTTTGATTTGGTTCACAAAATTTTTGACGTTAGTTGAGAGTCTTTAGCAAATTGCTCCAAATGGATGCAAAACCTCAAGCTAAGTGCTTGAGTCTCAACAGTCAGGTTTTCGTGTTTAAAGTTGACCGATACGATGGTGTGAAATTGCACACTACAACTTGCAAGCTACCAAGGTTGCTAGTGTAGGTCGCTAAATTGTCGCAACACTTTGTGAACTGTTAAAAGATCTAAGTTTCTGTACTTCTCACAGGAGATTTTTATGAGAACAGAATGGCGTGGTTTTAAGGGCACTCACTGGGTTGACGAGATTGATGTTCGTGACTTTATCCAGAACAACTACACTCAGTACAACGGCGATGAGTCCTTCTTAGCTCCAGCTACCGATAACACCGATAAGCTCTGGGGCCTGTTACAGGATCTGCAGAAGCAAGAGCGTGCAAAGGGTGGCGTTCTCGATATGGAAACTGAGATCGTTTCAAGCATCAACGCTTACGGTCCTGGCTACATTGGCGAAGGCACCAAGGATCTTGAGAAGGTTGTTGGTTTACAGACTGACAAGCCTTTAAAGCGTGCTTTCATGCCATACGGTGGTATCAAGATGGCCCAGGAGGCTTGCACCACCTACGGTTACACCCCAAATCCAAAGTACGACCAAATCTTCAACGAGTACCGTAAGACCCACAACCAGGGTGTATTCGATGCTTACACTCCAGAGATGCGTGCTGCTCGTAAGAACAAGATCATTACTGGTCTTCCAGATACTTATGGCCGTGGCCGTATCGTTGGTGACTACCGTCGTGTTGCTTTATACGGTATCGACTTCTTAATCGCTAAGAAGAAGGAAGACTTATCTATCTGCGGTTGCGGCATCATGACCGACGACATCATTCGTCAGCGTGAAGAGATCTCCGAGCAGATCCGTGCTTTAGCTGCAATGAAGGAGATGGCTGCTACTTACGGTTACGACATTTCTGGCCCAGCTCAGAATGCTCGTGAGGCCTTCCAGTGGTTATACTTCGGCTACTTAGCTGCTATCAAGACCCAGAACGGCGCTGCTATGTCCGTAGGTCGTATCGCTACCTTCCTGGACATCTACATTGAGCGTGATCTCAACGAGGGTACCTTAACTGAGTCTGAGGCTCAGGAGCTCGTTGACCACATCGTTATGAAGTTCCGTATGGTCAAGTTTGCCCGTATCCCTTCATACAACCAGCTCTTCTCAGGCGATCCAGTATGGGCTACCTTAGAGATGGCAGGCTTAGGCATGGACGGCCGTTCAATGGTTACCAAGAACGACTTCCGCTTCCTGCACACCTTAGAGAACATGGGCCCAGCTCCGGAGCCTAACTTAACTGTTCTGTACTCCAAGAACCTGCCACAGGGCTTCCGCGATTACTCAGCTAAGATCTCTATCCTGACCTCTTCTGTTCAGTACGAGAACGACGACGTAATGCGTCCAATCTGGGGCGATGATTACTCCATCTGCTGCTGCGTATCTGCAACTGAGACCGGTAAGGAAATGCAGTTCTTCGGTGCACGTGCTAACCTCGCTAAGTGCATGCTGTACGCAATCAACGGCGGTGTTGACGAGAAGTCATTAGTTCAGGTTGGTCCTAAGTACCGTCCAATCACCTCCGAGTACCTCGACTTTGATGAGGTTATGGAGCGTTACGATGTCATGATGGATTGGCTTGCAGGCCTGTACGTAAACGTACTGAACCTCATCCACTTCATGCACGACAAGTACTTCTACGAGGCTGCTGAGATGGCCCTCATCGATACCGATGTACGTCGTACCTTTGCAACTGGTATCGCTGGCTTCTCACACGTGGTTGACTCCCTGTGCGCTATCAAGTACGCCAAGGTTAAGTGCATCCGCAACGAGCAGGGCATTGTAGTTGACTACGAGACCACCGGTGACTTCCCACGCTACGGTAACGATGATGACCGTGCTGATGAGATGGCAGTTTGGTTATTAAAGACCTTCTTAAACAAGATCAAGAAGTACCACACTTACCGTAACTCTGAGCCAACCACCTCTATCTTAACCATTACTTCAAACGTGGTTTATGGTAAGGCAACTGGTTCATTACCTGATGGCCGTAAGGCTGGCGAGCCTTTAGCTCCAGGTGCTAACCCATCATACGGTGCTGAGAAGTCTGGCTTATTAGCTTCCTTAAACTCTGTAGCTAAGCTCCCATACGAGTACGCTTTAGACGGTATCTCTAACACCCAGACCATCTCTCCAGATGCTTTAGGTCACGACTTAGGCGAGCGTACCAACAAGCTCGTACAGGTAATGGACGGCTACTTCGAGCAGGGTGCACACCACCTGAACGTTAACGTATTCGGTACTGAGAAGCTCATCGACGCTATGGAGCACCCAGAGAAGCCTGAGTACGCAAACTTCACCATCCGTGTTTCTGGCTACGCTGTTAAGTTCATCGACTTAACTCATGAGCAGCAGTTAGACGTTATTGCACGTACTTGCCATAAGAGCATGTAATTCAACATTATGTTGATTTAGTGCAAGCAAGGCTTAATTTAGCCTAAAAAAAGGCGGCCACTTGGCCGCCTTTTTTATGGCTAGCGCAAAAGCAAAATAAGCCTACTGAATTACTCACAAGACAATGACACGCTCAGTACACGTAGGCCGGCAAGCGGCTAGTAACTAGCAAGCCCAAAGAGCAAGACAGGCATTAGCCTAACCATGCACTTACTTGCTTGATGCAAGTAATGCTAAGATAAGTTTTTCTTGATTTGCCCGTACTTAGGCAGTAGTTATTGATATCTTCATCGCCGAAGCTGGATAACTCCATATCCGATGTTGGTATCACCATAGTCGAAGTTGGATAACTCCATATCCGATGTGGGATAACTTCATCGCCGATGGGTAATAACTCCATATCCGATGATGGATAACACCCTTGCCGCAGTTTTGGTAAATCAAGACGAATTTGCATTACAGCAGTTCTTTAGATCTGGATTTGTTCACGCTACTTATTTCATGCAAACTACTTAAAGTTAGTGCAAAGAGATTTATCAAGGGTCTTTTTGCTTTGCGTGCAATATTATTTCAAGAGGCTAATGTCGCTATGGCATTGGTCCATGTTTTGGCCGTTGGATGCATATATTAGTGTAGTGCACCTTCATGGCTTCATCTATTTATCTGCAGTTAGACATAGTTCAGATAGGTTCTCTTTACTTGTCTTCCACATTTTAAGGTAAGGTTATGACCACAGCACGAGTTCACTCTTTCGAAACCTTTGGTTCCGTAGATGGCCCAGGTATTCGCTTTGTAGTCTTTATGCAAGGCTGCAAGATGCGCTGTCTATACTGTCACAATCCTGATACTTGGAAGATTCATGATGCAGGTGAAGAGTACACTGTAGATCAAATTATCAAGCGTGCCCTGCGTTACAAGACTTACTGGGGTGAGCAAGGTGGCGTTACTGTTTCAGGTGGCGAGCCTTTAGTGCAGATCGAGTTCTTAGTTGAGTTCTTCAAGGCTTTAAAGGCAGAAGGTATTAACACCTGTCTGGATACTTGTGCAGCTCCATTTACTCGTGAAGAGCCTTTCTTCTCTCAGTTTAATGAGCTCATGAAGTATACCGATCTGGTCATGCTCGATATCAAGCATATCGATAACGAAAAGCACGTTGAGCTCACTAAGCTGGAGAACACCAACATCTTAGATTGTGCCCGTTACTTAAGTGAGATTGGCAAGGATGTCTGGATTCGCCATGTTTTAGTTCCTGGCTACACCGATAATGATGTATATCTGCAAAAGACTGCAGACTTCATCAAGGAACTTAAGAACGTTAAGCGTGTTGAAGTACTGCCATACCACAGCTTTGGCTCCTTCAAGTACGAAGAGATGGGCATTCCTTACAAGCTCAAGGATGTTGAGACTCCATCACAGGAGCGTGTGGACAATGCCAAACGCATCTTAGGCGTACAGTCTTATGCTGAGTACGAGGCTTCTTTAAAGAAGTAGGCCAACACTTACCAAATAAGTTGACCAAAGCGCGTTGGCTTTAAATAAGTTGGCAAAGTGCGTTGGCTTTACATAAGTTGGCAAAGCGCGTTGGCTTTAAATAAGTTGACCAAAGCTTGTTAGCTTTAGAGGTGGGCAAGCTAAGTTGTCTTTTTGCTAGACTTTTTTCTCATGGGGTCTACAGCATTGCAATTTTGCAGATAGTTTGGATGTTTCATTGAGCAAAAAGATGCTTAATGTCGCAAAAAGCGTGACTTAAGGCTGCAAGCTTAGTTTCTCAAACTAGGGAATGTAGATTATTTTGCTATAATGCGGCATGCTTTTTTGAGCAAATGGATAACTATAATTGGGTGTCACTATGCTGAAGTTTTGGCTTTACGTCATCGTACTTATTTTGTTCTGCATCTTAGGTTTAACCATCGGTTCTGCTAATGAGTCAATCGTTACTTTCGATTTCCTCTTTGTTAAGGCAGACCTGTCACTGGCAATGGTGATGGTTATTGGCCTGATTGTCGGCATTATTGTTGGTCTGTACATCTCTTTAGTCTTCACCATGAAGATGTGGGCTCGTGCTCATAACGCTAAGAGCGAAGCTAAGAAAGTGAAGAAAGAGGCAGCCAAGGCAATCGACAAGGCTAAGCACGACGCTGAGGCCAATGCTGCAAATGACAAGAAAGCAGCTGATGCTAAGGTAGAAGCACCTGCAAAGTAAGAATTATCTTGTCAGCATAAGCTAAGAAAAGTTACAAGTTTTAAGCTTGAAGCCGTCTCCTGTCGCGCATTTGTTGCAGACAGGTGACGGCTTTTGTCATTTACACAAGCAAGTGATTTTTGATATTACTAAGTATGTTCAGCTGAGCAGAAGATAGATATCTACTTGCAATAAAGCGTAAGAACTTAAATCAGCTGACAATTGGAATTATTATTACTATTGCTTGTACAATGTAATTATCATGGCGTATACCATTGAGTATATGCTGCTTTCTAATTCGCTCTACGAGCTAGGCGTGCATGTTTGAACTACTCTTTTTACTTTTGCCTATAGCTGCAGCATACGGATACTATATGGGCCGCAACTCATATAACGTAAAGCGAGCAGGTGAAAAGACCGAGCAGACTAAGAACTACCTGCGCGGCGTGGACTTCTTTATCAATAATGATAAAGACCAGGCTGTAGATCAGTTCATTGCATACTTAGACTCAGGCAATCCTTCCTTTGAATCTTCTTTAGCTCTTGGTAATCTCTTCAGACAACGTGGTGAGGTAGATAGAGCTATCTCCTTGCATACTTCCCTTGCTAACAATGACAGCGCCGAGCCTTTTGAAAGTGAAATGGCTCAGCTTGAGCTAGCAACTGACTTTATCAGTGCTGGTCTTTTAGACCGTGCTGAGGCTATTTTGCTTGAGTTAGTTGAAATCCCAAGACAGCATAAAAGCTCTGTGCGTATGCTCATTAAGCTGTATGAGCAGGTGCGTGACTTTGAAAAAGCCATTGAGTTAGGTAGCGAGCATAAAGATGTGCTCGGACCATCTGAGCTTAATAGCTTATCTCACTACTACTGTGAACTTGCACTGCAGGATATTGATTCAGGACGAATCAAAGAGGCTACTAAGCGTCTTAACAGTGCTCAAGAGTTCTCTGAGAATGCTATCCGTCCTTTGATCATGCTCTGTGAGATTAAGATTAAAGAGGGTGGACCGGACGTAAGCAGCAAGGTGGTCGAGATTATTGAAAAGATCGCCTCTAAAGATAAAAACTCAGGTATGTTCTGCCTTGAGCTTTTAAGCAAGTGCGGTTTAGAAAAAACAGACCCACTGTACAAGAGCACCTTAGAGTCATTAGCTAAGAAGACTAGTTCAGCAGCTGTTTTAGCAGAGCTTTGCGATGTGGTTTATAAGACTCAAGGCAATGAAGAGGCTCAGAAACTGTACTTAAGCTTCATCAATGAAAGACCAAATATCAAGCTGTTCTCTGCCTATATGGGCTTTAGAACTAATTGTCAGAGCACCCAAGGTGAAAGCGAAACCGTGATGCAGCTTAAGAGCATTATCGACGCTCGTATTGCATCTAACCATAAGTTCTCATGCTCCTCATGTGGCTTTGAATCGAGCATGATGTTCTGGCAATGTCCATCTTGCCGCCGCTTCGATACCATTCGTCCAAAGCACTCACTCGACGGCGACTAAACTTCAAGCCATAGTTAATCTCACCTTCCATCTACTCACGGATGCAGCAGTGGCAGCTGCCGCCATCAAAAAATCAGCTAACCATCTGTTACTTGCTCTTGCTAGCTGCAAAGCCATTAAGCACTTTTGCTACAAAGAATCTAATTACAGATTGCCGCCAATGATTCAATGGATAATCACAAAGTAGCTAATAAAGAATTAGCACAAAGCAGCTTATTAATGATTGCAGTTAATAGATCCAAAGGCTTCATGAGCGCTGAGCGCTATAGATACAAGGCACGAATTTAACAAAATTTTGTCCTTAAGGCTGTAAGTTGTTGTATTATCGAGTGATCCCTCAGCACAAATTCCCATATTTTATGAGCCATCAAGCGTTTTGTGGCGGATTAGTGCTGTGCTTGTGAGCTATTCTTCAGGGACTAGATGATTTTAAAAGCTGTGATAGATTTTTCTTTGCAGCTTGAGTAACAAGGCTATATCAATGCCACATTAAGCTAGCTGTAATAATGAGGCTAGCTTAAAGAACTGCGAGCTATCCAAAAAGAAGGAGCTAAGTGATGGCAAGCTTAACCATGCTTGCGTTATTGCACTTAGATATCCTGCCTGTAAGCTAAGGAATTAAACATGTTTGATCCAAAGGTCATTGTCGCACTCGACTACGATAACGATGCAGCTGCTTTAGATTTCGTATCCAGACTTGATCCAAGCTCCTGCAACCTTAAAGTAGGTAAAGAGCTGTTTACTATTGCAGGCCCTCAGTTCGTATCTAAGTTAGTAGACTTAAACTTCCGTGTCTTCTTAGACTTAAAATTCCACGACATCCCAAACACCACTGCTATGGCCGTACGAGCAGCTGCTAGCTTAGGTGTATGGATGGTAAACGTACATGCCTCTGGTGGTAAAGTCATGATGGAGACAGTACGCAATGAGCTTGATAAGCTTCCAAGCAGTGCCTCTAAGCCAATTGTTATTGGCGTGACTGTACTTACCTCAATGGATCAAGAGCAGCTAAACGGTATTGGTATCGACTGTAGCCCAGAAGAGCAGGTATTACGTTTAGCTACCTTAACTAAAGAGGCTGGCTTAGATGGTGTTGTTTCATCAGCACGTGAAGTTAGCCTGATTAAAGAGAAGTTAGGCTCTAAGTTTATTACTGTAACTCCAGGTATTCGTCCAGCTGGTTCCGATGTAGGCGATCAAAAGCGCATCATGACTCCAGTTGATGCAATTAAGGCTGGCTCTGACTACTTAGTAATTGGCCGTCCAGTAACCCGTGCAACTGATCCTTGCGCTGTGCTCAAGAGCATCAACAAGGAAATCTACCAAGTAATGGCAGAGCGTGATAGCGCAATCACTGGCAAATAAGCTTAGCTCTTAAAGCTCACAAAAAAAAGCCTTGCTATCGTACAGATCGCAAGGCTTTTTTCATTGTAGGCAACACCTTTATAAATAGCACTTTTCTCAAATGCACTTGCCCAACGTCACTTTGGTCAATTGTCGCTATCTCAAAGCAAAAAGCATTAGTGTGCATAAAATGCAGCTTGCCTACAGCAAGGCTATAAGTCTGATGGTGCTTGCATAAAGCAAGGCTGTGAGTCTGATGCGGCTGCCTAGAGTAATGGGCGGTGAGTCTTGTTGGCCTTATCTGCAGCATAGTCTCTACCATGAACGAGATCTTCTGTGCGTTTAAGCAAGGTCATCTTGGCAACTAAGGCAGAGATTTGGCTAATCTCATCGTGGTCAACATCTTTAGCATGGAGAGGAGTATCTTCTTTTGCTAAGAATGCTTCTTTAGGTTTGCCGGTAGCAGCCATAATGGCTTTAAGTCGTTTTGGCTCACGCCCTTGACCAGTCCACTCACAGACTTTGCCATCTAAATCAATAAAGCGATACTTAAATCTGTTTGTGTGGGTAGTACTTTGAACACAGCCAATACGCTGTGCTATGCCTTCAATGAGAGACTGAGGATCAACTAAGGCATAATCATCTTCCTTGCTGTCATTGCGATAGAGTTTGACAAAGGCTTGATGTAAGTACTCTTTGCGTTGGCGCTCTTGCTCTTCATTGATCTTTTCGACCTTGAGCCTTTCAAGCTGCAGCTGTATATCGTCGATATCTTGAGGGCTAAGATCTTTAAACCATGCTCTGAGGTTTCTTAAGCTTTTGAGCGCTGATACACGAATATCGCCAAGGTGTAGCAGCTTTATTGAGTTGTCATGATGCTCATCAGCTCCCTCTTCAATGTCAGCTACATGTCCATTGTTAAATGTCTGATAGCGATAAGATGATTGGTCGCTAACAGCTGCACTATGAGCCTTAACAGAAGATTGGCTACTCGTAGCAGTGCTATGAGTGTTAGCAGTGGTTTGGCTACTCGTAGCAGTGCTATGAGTGTTAGCAGTGGTTTGGCTACTCATATCTGCGCTCTGATTGAGAGCAGATGATTGGCCACTAATGGCAGGTGGTTGATTTAGATGTTGATGGCGATGGGATGCATGTCTTGAAAAGCCGTTGGTAGAGCTAGAAATTGACTCAACCGAGCTGTCCATGAAGCGACTAGAGTTGTCAGCCGTTAGCTGCGTTTGATCTGAGCTAAAGCTGGTGTGATTGCGCCTACCCAAATATGTAGCATCAGATCGAGCATATTGTTCAGTATTATGGTGTTCTTCTTCTAATTGCAGCGTAAAACGTGAGGCTGCATTAGCATGGGAGCGGTCAGATTCGTCAGCAGAGCGAATAGGCCTATGTATAGTGCTATTATCTCTAAGAGCACTTTGAGTTTCATACTTTTTGACCATGGCTCTTTTCCTTGTCTTAACCGCGTTATACACCACTAAAGTGCCAAGTAGCGACAGAATAGCTTAAACCGAATCTTGTCTAAGAGAGTTATCTGTTGCGCCTCTAGCAAATGTTAGCTTTTGAACTTGCCTTAAGCAAGCTTAGCGTCCTGCTATTAAGCCAGCTCAACTGCCAGCCCTTATGCAAGCTCAGCGGCCTGCTATTAAGCAAGCTCAACTGCCAGCCCTTATGCAAGCTCAGCGGCCTGCTATTAAGCAAGCTCAACTGTCTGCCCTTAAGCAAAGCAAACCAAGACTCATTTTACTTAGTACGTCAAATTATATGGCATAGCACTATATCGTGTGCTATAAAGTATGCATAAGCGAAATGAAGAGCAATTAACAGAAAATTAGTGTTTTCTTGTGGGTTCACTAAAGAGAGGCTGCTGTGAAAGTCATAATTATGCGACATGGAGATGCTGTGTTTAGCGGTGGAGATCGAGTGCTCTCTGAGCGTGGTGTTCAAGAGGCTAAGATTACTGGTATGAAGCTAGTTAGCTCCTTACAGATTACTCGCATCTTTAGCTCACCAAAGCAGCGAGCAATGGCTACAGCAGCACAAGTAAAAGATCTCTTAAGAGGCCGATCCATTCCAGAGATTGAGATTATTCCAGAGCTCAGTCCCACAGGTAACACCGACATGGCTGTAGAGTATGTGATGGCCTCCTGCTCTAATGATGATACCGTCTTACTCGTATCTCATATCCCTCAGGTGGTTAATCTCTCTATTGCTTTTGCAGGTTATGGCTTTAACGTGCCTTCATTCTATACAGCTGCAGCATTAGTACTACAGCAAGATGAGTCTGGTAAGTTTGTACCGCAGGATTTCTACACGCCTAGCAAAGAAAACAGCTTCTAACACCAAGCTTTACTTTAGCAACAAGCCATTTGATCGCTAGGCCTTGGGATCTAGCGATCTCACACAACTCTCATTTTCCACATCCTGCTCACCTCCATTCAATTGCTCTGATCTTTACACTTCTCAAGTATTTTGATGTATTAGCGGTAAATCGTCTATGCATCTGAAGGCCATGCCCATCTACTTAAGATGAGTTAAAAGACGTCCTTTAATATCAACGTTCTAGCTCGTTCTCCTTAGCACAAGTATCCCAAGATCACAGGATCGTAGCGTCTTGTGCATAGTTGCGAATGCACGGGATCCTGGTTATCGGACGCTTGCTGCCTAAGATCATGGGATCGTGGCGGTGTTATTTTTAATGCAGGGATCATGGGGCGTGAGATCGTCAGGGGTCTTGCTCGCTTGTTCATAAGCTCTTCAGTATGTGCGGGCGCTTACTTATAAGATCGTGGCTAGAGATCAGGGAGCTCGGAGTAAGTCAGAGGTGCTCGTGGATTTTTGTCTTGGTTTGCCTGCTATTGGCTGGACGGTTGGTGATTTTTTGAGTCAGTTTGTTAAATAGCGAGTGATTCTTTGTTAGGCAAACAAGCCTTCATGGGGTGTTTTTTTAGGGTTAAAAGGCTTATATATCTGGTTTTGTGACTTTACTAATTGAGGCGAAACTTTTTTTATTTTTTACAATTGGCTGATTTGCCTTTGATTTAGCAGGATTAAAGTATGCGCCGTAGTCTAAAGGAGAAGAAACAAGGCAAATGGGGCGGCCAAATTAGTGCTTAAGCCCTGTTATTTGACCCAAAACAAGGCTGATCAAGCGAAACGTTTCACTAATGTTTCGTTTGGAAAATATCAACATTAGCACCCAGTTTGTTAAGAACCTTTATTAATTATCTTGAACAATGGTGAAGTGTTAAGTGAGTAAAAATGCTCACAAAGCCTTATTTAATGCGGTTTTGAAGAGGTGAGACGGTGTGTGTTGCAAGATCTTGCCTTTGCAAAGTCTAAGTTAATTCGTTTTGGCTATGACACAAACGTTTGCTTGCATAGTTTCAACTTGTATACAAGTCTTATCTTTAATAAAGATTGTTTACAAGGGATCGAACCATGAGTCTACTAGGATACAAGTGCTACAGAGAATTACTCCACTAATCGTAGGATGGTGGAGATTTGCTTCAAATGGGTACTTGTATTAGGTGCAAATGCGATAAATATCGAATTTGAAGTGTAGTTTGCTGGCATGTATAAAAATATGTGCCAAGATATCAAAGATCTATTCTTATCTTAAATCACATGTGTAAATACTGCTGTTTATAGATAAGACATTCTGTATCTAGCTTTTTGTGATCCTCTCAACATTGTTGTAAGAATAGTGGTTAAATCTTCAAAATTGAGGCCTTTATACAGGCTTTTAGTGAAGTTTTTATCCATAATGTAAACACAGTCAAGAGGAAGCAAACCGACCGCCTGTACACAAAATGATTGAACTATACAGGTGATTGTTGTAATGCCATCTCTGTGAGCACAAACAGTTTAATCTTTGGTCTATTGTCCAGCGAAAAACACTTTGAATCAGGGGTTCTCATATGCACCTGATTGATGCAAAGAACTTTTGTCTAGTAAAAATGTGAATACACAGACTAAAGCAGAGGATTACAGCTATGATGCGCACTTTTAACAAATACTCCCCACTGATGATTGCTAAGCATGTTTCATCTTTCTTTAAGGGTCGTTTTGTCATTGCCGAGCAAGGTACTTTTATCTTTGATGGCGGCAAGGTTGTCATTGATGACAATTTAAGTGAGCACCAAAAGAAGATTGGTCGTGAAGTTAATGACATTATTTCAGACTTCATTAAGGCCTCTCGTCCAGTAGACCTTCACTACAGCTAAAACAATCAAGACAAACATAAGGTACGGTGTCATCTTGAAGTTGGCTCCGTATATGCTCAAATGGATATAAGGTCAGGCATTAAGTTGCAACCTAAGATCTTAAGCATGTTTGAACAAGTCCATTGAGCGTGTATGGCTCTGACACAAAACAAACAGCCTCTGTAAATCCAATCCATACGATTACTAAGTTCGTAATCATGGATAGGCATGGATTATTCGAGTGGATACTTAATCTAGTGTCGTATGTATGTGCTGCTTGCAGATGATAGTCTTTGTCTTCTGCGAGCAAATATCGTAGCTAATATGAAGCCCTTGAAGATACATATCTTCCGGGGCTTTTTATTTTTGAGCAATTAACAGATGATAAAGCCGACCTCATTGATAAATGCGCCACATATTCATGTCTATGCACTCATGCTAAGAACCATGTGTACAGCACCATCTTTAATCTGCATCCAAGGTTACGAAGCCTGGGCATAGTGTCAGCTTTGTATCGATTTTATGAGATGCACTTGTTGTTGTGATAACATACTGAATCTAGGTGACATGGGGCTAAAAGCTGATAGCATTCAGGCTTGCTAGCAAGCAGTTCTAGCTTCTGCGTGAACAGCACTTCCCTGTGTCTATGTGTATGTTTAATTGAAAGTTTTGTATGACAGACATTGATTTATGTACCAGCGTCGAAGATAACGACGACGTAATTGATCAGACTATCGCCGCACTTGATGAGGAGTTTTACACTCTGCCAAGTGATGAGCAAGTAATTGAGGCTATGTCCGAGGAACTGAGCACTGTTCAAGACGTGGTTCGTTACCTGGTTTCAATGTTTGCGATGCATTCAGTTTATGTAGGTCATGGCACTGGCAACTACTGGGATGAGGCTATTGAGCTCGTTCAGTCAGTCATGTTCTTGCAGCCTCCTTGCGATGAATCAACCTTAAACTCACGTTTAACTCGTCGTGAGCGTATCCATATTGCTAAGATGGCAATTGCGCGTACTAAGTACCGCATCCCAACTCCATACTTAACTCACCGTGCATTCTTTGCAGGTCATCAGTTCTATGTTGACCGTCGCGTTATCATTCCGCGCTCACCAATTGCTGAGCTGATTGAAAATGAGTTCCACCCATATATCACCAAGCGTCCTGAGCGTGTATTAGATATGTGCACTGGCTCTGGCTGTATTGCAATTGCTATTGCACTGCAGTTTGATGGCGAGTGTGAGGTAGATGCTGTAGATATCTCTGCAGATGCCTTAGATGTTGCTCAGCGTAATATCGAAGAGTATGGCCTTGAGTATGTGGTAACCCCAATTCAGTCTGATCTCTTTGACAATCTGCCTGAGGGTGACAAGTACGATCTCATCGTAGCTAACCCACCATATGTAAATGCTGAAGATCTTGAGTCTATGCCAGATGAGTATCAGCGCGAGCCTGAGATCGCTTTAGGCTCTGGTGATGATGGTCTTGATTGCGTACGTAAGATCCTTATTAAGGCTCGTGACTTCTTAACTGATGATGGTGTGCTCATCGTTGAGGTTGGCAATACTGAAGAAAACCTCATGGAGACATATCCAAACGTTCCATTCCGCTTTATCGACTTTAAGCGTGGTGGCAGCGGTGTATTCATGCTCACTGCTGATCAGCTTGAGGTTTGTGCTGAGTACTTCAAAGAGCAAGCCAAATAGTCTTTAAGCGTAAGCCACAAGAGCAGCGATAACTGCAGCTCATAATCTTGAAGCTGCAGCGAGCGTGGCTATCTAAAATGACCGACACATGGGGCCAATATGGTTGGCGCTGTGGTCGGTCTTTTTGTTTTTCAACGCGAGAGTGAGCATCTTTCTCTGTTGCATTGCTGTGTTTGATGTCTTTTTTGTAGTGTCCAAAACGGGGAGAGCTCATGCAAATGAGTGCGATTATCTGCAAAGAGTGCCTTTTGCTGCTATGCCTGATAATATGGAGCATTGCAAAGGTGGCTACCTAAGCCATCTAATGGCTTTATATTGGTTAATGGATACAAGGGACTATGGGTGCTAATACTTTTGGACAGATCTTCACTGTAACTACTTGTGGTGAGTCGCATGGACTTGCCTTAGCTTGTATCATTGATAACTGCCCGCCAGGGGTAGAAATCAATGAACAGATGATTCAGCACGATCTCGATCGTCGTCGTCCAGGTAGCACTCGTTTTGGTACTCCTCGCAATGAGGCTGATGCTGTAAAAATTATCTCAGGTGTCTTTGAGGGCAAGACCACTGGCACACCAATTGGCCTTATCATCGAGAACACTTCACAACGTTCTGGTGACTACTCTGAGATCATGAACTCCTACCGTCCAGGTCATGCCGATTACACTTACTTCATGAAGTACGGTATTCGTGACTATCGTGGTGGCGGCAGATCTTCTGCCCGTGAAACAGCTATGCGTGTAGCTGCAGGTGCGGTAGCCAAAGCTGTATTAAAGAAGCTCTTTAATGTTGAGGTAGAAGGTTGCGTGACTGCAATTGGACCTCACAGTACTACATCTTTTGATGCTCAGGCGGCTTTAAATAATGCCTTCAACTTTGCTACCTCTGATGAGCAAGAGCTTCAAAAGCTTACTGACTACATGGATAAGCTGCGTTTAGAGCAAGACTCATGTGGTGCGGTGATTGAGGTTAGAGCTAAACATGTGCCTGTTGGTACTGGCTCTCCAGTGTTTAGCCGTTTAGATGCAACCTTAGCCCATGCCATGATGTCGATTAATGCAGTCAAGGGTGTAGAAGTAGGCGACGGTTTTGCTATGGCTGCAATGCGTGGCTCCGAGGCTCGTGATGAGATCACTCCTGAGGGATTTAAGTCCAATCACGCTGGCGGTATCTTAGGCGGCATTGCTACTGGTCAGGATATTAAGGTGCGTTTAGCATTCAAGCCAACCTCGTCTATCATGACTCCAGGTGAGTCTATTGATAAGCAAGGTAACTCCATCAGTGGTTTAGTTACCAAAGGTCGCCATGATCCATGTGTAGGTATTCGTGCTGTGCCGATTGCCGAGGCTATGATGGCAATGACTATCTTAGATGCCATTATGCTTGATCGTGCTCAGTGTGCGAGCGTTGATCGTGAGGCTATCTTCCATATCCCAGTCTAAAGATAGGATATGCTGCATAAGTTGCTAGCATCGCAAGCTGCTATCTGCTTGTTAGGCGCAGGTAGTGACATCACACTCTAATTGTTAGGCGCAGATAGTGACATCACACTGTAAGTGTCAACTCATTATGGTGCCTTAGACGAGTAATTACCTAGCAAGATGGGAGCTATATGCTCCCTTTTTTCATATTGAGCCATAGGCGCAATTGTAGGTATTATTATTAGCTAAAAATAGAGATAGTTTATTCATAGCATCGTAACTCAGTGTATCGCTGAGCAGGTGGTGCAAGCTACTCTTGCTATTGTGATAGTTCTTTGAGGAAATTAACCATGGACGCCATTGAGACTATTAAGTCCCATCAGTCAATCCGTAAGTTTACTGATGAGAAGATTTCAGACGAGCAGATGCGCCTCATTGAGGATGCAATTATTCAAACCTCTAGTACTTGCTTTTTCCAATACGTAACCACTATCAAGGTTACTGATAAAGCAAAGCTCGAGCGCATTGCCACTATCTCAGGCGATCAAGACCATATTGCTAAGTGCTCTCACTTCCTCGTTTTCTGCCTGGATATGACCAAGTTACAGCAGGTCACCGATGTTAAACCTCCATACAATTTCCGTATGCTCATTGGCGGTTTTAACGACTGCTCTTTATGCTGTCAGAATGCTTTAACTGCTGCTGAGTCTTTAGGCTTAGGTGGCGTTATTATTGGCGGTTTCAAGGCTGGTATCGCTGAGATTTCAGAGATGCTCAAGCTGCCTTATGGTGTAGTGCCACTCCTTTGCTTATGCTTAGGCGTTCCTGACAAAGAGTATATTGAGGATCAAAAGCCTCGTCTGCCACGCCATTGGCTCATTATGGATGAGGAGTATCGCGATGCTTTCAATACCCCAGAGCTTGAGGCATATGACAAGGAAGTTGATCAGTACTTCCAAAATCGTAAGTACAATCAGCGCTCTGATACCTGGTCAAACTCTGCCAACACTATGATGCAGCGTACTAAGTTACCTGCGACTCCTATCATCGTTTACTTAAAGTCTCAGGGCTTTGAGTTTGAATAAGAGCAATAACAGCTAGATCAACGCTAGCAAATCTAAACTCCAGCTTAAGTACTACTAACAAGCGTCACTTTAGTAGTACCACAATTGCCTCATGGGTTTGTCCAAGGTCTTGGGCTGGGCCATGGGGCTTTTTTGTGTTTAGAGCTCATATAATCGTTTAATAGAATTTGGGCTAGGCTAAGCCTCTATTGGGACTACATTTCTGTTTATGCACATGTATGCCATGACTATGCTCATATGCGTATACGCTTATAAGCGTACTGTAATTAATATAACGTGCGGTAAAGAGCGTGCAGCCCAAAGTGCAATTAACAACAAAGAGAGGTTGCAGCTGCTTAGCTGTCTGCATCATATGTTTTGGCAGCAACTGTAGCTCTAAGCAATGAGAAAGCAGGGGCGGCCTTCTGGAAAGTCGATTAATGAGGATGATACTGTTTGGCAGTTTCGGGTTTGATACAAATGAAAATGCCCTCAAAAGAGGGCATTGTTTGGGCTCAGAGAGTGGCGGTTATTACCACTTCTTCTTGTCTCCGAAAATCTCGTCAAGCTCTGCATCAGTCTCGGACTTCTCGTTGACGCGCTCGACTTCTTCCTTGCTCTTTTCACGAACCTGATTTTCAAGGTCGTGAAGCATATTGGTTAAGACATCAGACTTATCCATGAGCCAGTTATCCTTGATGCCAGAGCGGCGGATAACATCAAGGCCCTTGGTAATCAGGGTACGGCATGAACCAACCTGATGAGCCTCTCTCATGATAGTAACGTTCTGAATTAAAGAAGAGATGTTGATCTTTAAGACTAAGAGCTTAAGACGACGGTCTTCTTTTTGGCAGAGGTTTACGTCAACAGGAGTACCTGAACGTAACTCTGACTGAATAATCTTTCTTAAACGACGAATGGTACGTAACTGTAAAACAGCGATGTTGTCGTTCTCTGGGGTTCTAAAGGCCAGATCCTCACGATAGTTCTTCTGAATATCGTTGATGAGGTTGGTCTGCTCAGCAATGCGGTCTTCGATACCACGTGCGGTAGGGTCACCCTTGAGATGTTTTAAAGCTGTAAGAATACGGTTACGCATAATCAGAACGATAGTCTTTGAGTATGGCAACTGGTTCTGATTGATGAGTAATTCTTCAGTCTCGGTGACGATATTGCGGCAGCGTGTGTAGATAATACGCATGTCTTCTTCGCGCTTGGTCATGTAATCAGAATACATGTTGTAAATGATAAGCATGAACGTAGCAAGCACGATGATAATCACAGCGATCGTTACTAGCATACTGAGAGCCCTTATTACTATTGCTATTAGATGCAAGTGTGGTCTTACAAAAGTAAGTGATGATAGCCCTTACTTTAGCCTAAGCTCAATAGAGTTTATTGTCTTATGCTAAGGCTGTCACATGCCACTTAGTGCATCCTTAATTTATCTAAACTGTATGAGTTGCAAAGTGCATCATCTAGAGGTGGTTCAAACAAAGCATTGGCAATCTTGGGACAAAACGATTTAGAACCAAGAATTAAGCTCTTATCTTGTGTGTAAACCTACACTACTCATACACTTGTCTAATTATGCAACAAAACACTGTAAAAAGCATAAGAGTGCGGATAACTAGTCAGGATTTGCACCATCCTAAAACGCTCTTATGTCGACAGATAGTTATTTTTTCTCTTCCTGAGCGAACTGATGAGACCCATCAGCCATTTTGCACCACGTATTGTAAGGCATTTTGGACTACATAAAGTTGAATAAAGCTTGCAAAACGAGGCGCACGTCGGAAAAAGACGTTGCAATGACTCATATCAGGGCAAAGTGCAATTGGTGTGCCATGCAACTTGGCTCTTACACATAAGACAAGCAGCTATGCAAACTTTGCAAAAGCTTAAAGCCTAGATATTTGGGATAGAGCTGCTTGAGGTAGGGTTTATGATTTTGCCAAAACGCTTTACTTTTACGATAGCAAAAAGCAAGAGCTATACGTAAAATCGCGCTAATCTGTCAGGTACTTGTACATCAAGAAAGGTAAGAGATTTGACAAAGTTTCTTAATCTTTCATTCTAAAGTGACTGTTTTTGTACCAATTATGGTGAAAAATTTCAAAAAATGATGAGTGTAATCGCTCGGAGGCTACCAAATCGTAGTTAAGTGACATCAGCAGTGAGTATCTGCAGTAACCACCTTTTGCAAAAATTGCAGTGAGTAGTGCAATTAATGATGTGTATGGAATAGGGGGATTGCAATTTTTGCATCAAGTGCTGTTTTTGGTGCAGTTTTTGGGTAAATCTTTATGGTGATGAAAGTACCGTCTCATAGCTAAGTTAGGTACAGATAAAGGTAATTTCTAGTACCTTCACAGCATTAGATATAAGCGTACAAAGCTTGTGCTGACGGGATTTGAGCAGGTACTTTAACAACTTAGGGCAATGACTTTGGCTATTAAGATGTGGTTGTATCTTGGCAAGTTAAAGAAAACTATATGAAATGCTTTAGTGACTTCACAGTCACAATTCATAATTGATGCTTTACTTTTTCGCTTGCGAGTATAATCATGAGTTAGGCAATTAGGCAGCATCAGTCATTAAGCTATCTGTCTTTTGGGCAGTTAATTTGCTGTATTAGGCTTAAGACGACTAATTGTCTCCTAGGAGATACACCTCCGAAGTTTAAAAATGGAAAAGGATGCCCGGCATGACATTAATTAAGAATCAGGACTTCATTGACTCCATTTACGAGGCATTGCAGTTCATTTCCTACTACCATCCTCATGACTTCCTTGAGGCCATGAAGCACGCCTATGACATTGAGCAGAACCCATCTGCTAAGGCTGCTATCGCTCAGATCTTAAAGAATTCCAAGATGTGTGCAATTGGCCATCGTCCATTATGTCAGGACACTGGTGCCGTAACCTGCTTCGTTAAGATCGGTATGAACGTTCAGTTCGAGGGCGACATGACCGTTCAGGAGATGGTTGATGAGGGTACCCGTCGTGCATACTGCTCAGAGACCAACCCTCTGCGTAAGTCTGTTCTCACTGACCCAGTAGGCAAGCGTTTAAACACTAAGGACAATGCTCCTGCTGTTGTTCACATTGAAATGGTAAAGGGTGATAAGGTTACCGTTTCTATCGCTGCTAAGGGCGGTGGTTCTGAGAACAAGACCCACATGAAGATGCTCAACCCATCTGACTCTATCGTTGATTGGATTCTTGGCGAAATCCCTAAGATGGGTGCTGGCTGGTGCCCACCAGGTATTTTAGGCGTTGGCGTTGGCGGTACTCCAGAAAAGTCTGCTCTGCTTGCTAAGGAAGCTTTAAACGAGCACATCGACATTCAGGACCTCATCAAGCGCGGCCCACAGAATGCTGATGAGGAGCTCCGTCTTGAGCTTTATGAGAAGATCAACAAGCTCGGTATCGGTGCTCAGGGCTTAGGCGGTCTTACCACTGTATTAGACGTTAAGGTAAAGACCTATCCTTGCCACGCTGTGTCAAAGGCAACCACCATCATCCCTAACTGTGCTGCTACCCGTCACATCGACTTCACCTTAGACGGTTCAGGTCCAGCTACCTTCACTCCTCCATCATTAGACGACTACCCAGAGATTGAGCTCGGAGGTAACGATAATGTTAAGAAGGTAAATCTCGACACCTTAACTAAGGAAGAGGTTGCTACCTGGAAGATGGGTGACACCCTGTTATTAACAGGCACCATCCTCACTGGTCGTGACGCTGCCCACAAGCGTATTTGCGACATGATTGCTAAGGGTGAGCCTTTACCTGATGGCGTTGATTTCAAGGGTAAGTTCATTTACTACGTTGGCCCAGTTCCAGCTGTCGGCGATGAGGTTGTAGGCCCAGCTGGCCCAACCACTTCAACTCGTATGGACAAGTTCGTTGAGACCATGCTCTCCGAGACCGGCCTCTTTGGCATGATCGGTAAGTCCGAGCGCGGCCCTGCTGCAGTTGAGTCCATTAAGAAGCACAAGGCTGCTTACCTGATGGCTGTTGGTGGCGCTGCTTACTTAGTTTCCAAGGCTATTAAGTCTGCTAAGGTATTAGCATTCGAAGATCTCGGCATGGAAGCTATCTACGAGTTCAAGGTAGAAGATATGCCTGTAACCGTAGCTGTTGACGCTGAGGGTAATAACATCCACGCTGTTGGCCCACAGGTTTGGTCACAGAAGATTAAAGAGCTTGACTTCAAGTACGTTTAATCTAAGCGCATAAGCTATTAAGTAAGGTGCGGCTCTTTTGATGCCGTATCTTGCTCTACTAAAAAGGCCCCGATCATTAACTTTGATCGGGGCCTTTTTAGTTTGATTTTTATCTTAGTGATGGTGGCTTAGCATCATCGCAATGGCTGCGCCAATGACTAGATAGCTGTAGCTTATGACCATCATGCGCTTGTTATCTGGTCGATTAATACGAGGCAAGATGTCTGAGAGCGCTACATAGATGAATGAACCGCCAGCAACTGCAAGGGCAAATGGCAAGATATTCTCGGCTTTATCTAAGATGTTATAGAAAACGATAGCGCCAATAAGCGAGCCTAACATAGCAGTTAGATTGACAATAAAGCCTTGCTTGCGGCTCATGCCAAAGTTAAGCATCAATACATAGTTACTAAGCTGCTGAGGCATCTCGTGAGCAATAATGGCTGCAGTAACAGCCACGCCGACATTAAAATCGACCATGAAGGATGATGCGAGCACAATACCATCGCAAATAGAGTGGAACAGTGCGCCAGCTAAGATAGGAGCACCGCCATTGCTCAGACCTTCCTTAATTGAGCCCTTGCCTAAAGCGGCGTTTTCATCAGCACGTCTTGTGGCATCAACAAAGTCTCTACCTCTAAGATCAAATCCATGTGAATGACCTAGATGATGGAGAGTTGAGCGCTTATCTGGATGCTCTGGATCGATAGTGTGTACCTGACCGCAACTGCATACGCTAGCAGGTGCATGCTGATGGTCGTGGTAATGCTCATGGTGGCAAGAGCAGTTTGGATCGGTGCAGCTTGCCTTATGAGCAGCATCAAAAGCTGCTGATTTTGACAGAGTATCGTTAGCTGTATTGAGTGGCTTAACGATGCTAGTAATCATTGAGTTAGCTACTGACTTGTCCTTAGCGTTGGTATCAACCTTGTCATTTGGATGGAAATTATGCTCTTTTGCGTAGGTCTTAGTCTGCTCATTGGCAGCACAGACAGGACAAGTTTGGCTGTGATGATTTGAGTTAAAGAACATCTCTATGGCCACTAATACCATAATGGTAATTAAGATAGTAAGACCGATATCGTGGATATCAGAGCCCTCTTCAATGGCCTCAGGTAACAGATGGGTAAGAGAGAGAGTCAAAAGAAGGCCAGTGGCCACAAGACTTAAAGCCTTGCCTGTGATGCCTAAGATACGTGGCGGAATCAGTGAGATGACTAAAGCAGCTGCTGCGGCAGGAAATAGTGCAGCTACGACAATGCTTCCCAACATGTTAAGCTCCCCATCAGTTAATCAATTCTAGCTATTAGATAGCCATCTAAAGTTTTTAGCCTACCTGAGTATTTAGTAAGGTGTCGCTAACTACAGGCCAACAGAATACAACAAAAATAATAGTAGTGCTTAAAAAATTTAGAAGTTGATCAAATTTTACATCTTAGTTTGTGTTTGCACGGCTGATTAACATGTAGCACAAAACTTAAGCAACAAGGAGCAATTAACAGTAGAGAGTATGTGGATAGGCACAAGCTAAAGACATGAAAGGATGCGATCGGCCAAGCTAAAGCCATAAAGGGCGTGATAGGCGTAAGCTAGAGCGATGAAAGGATGCGATAGGCCAAGCTAAAGCCATGAAAGGGCGAGATATGCACAAGCTAAAGCCCTTAACGAGCTTTAGCTTTGAAGGAAAAAGGGGTGTTTAGTTGTACTGCTTAATAGCGTTAAATACCTGCAAAGCCTCTTTAGTCTCCTTAACATCATGTACGCGCACCATATGTGCACCCTGCATGAAGGAGTAGAAAGCAGCAGTAACTGAGGCAACTACACGCTCAGCTGGTACGGTAATACCGGTCACAGCAACACCAACCATGGACTTGCGAGAAAGAGCTGAGAGCAGGTGGAAGTTAGTGCCATCGATGAGCTTTGGTAAGTGATTTAACAGTTGGTAGTTCTCTTTAAGAGTCTTACCGAAACCAAAGCCTGGATCTAAGATGATTTTATCTTCTGAGATGCCAGCATCGGTACATGCCTTAGCGCGTTCACGTAAGAACTCAGTAACCTCTTTAACCACATCAGTGTAAACCGGGTTAATCTGCATGGTCTTTGGATCGCCTTGCATGTGCATTAAACAAACGCCTACATCAAGCTTGGCAGCCATATCTACAGCGCCATCACGCTGCAGGGCACGGATGTCATTCCAAAGATGAGCACCTGCCTCAACGCATTGCTCCATGACCTCAGGAGTAGAAGTGTCTACAGAAATCATTACGTCTAGCTCTGAGGCAATAGCTTTTACTACAGGAACGACACGGCGTAATTCTTCTTCAACAGGTACCAAATCAGCACCAGGGCGAGTTGACTCACCGCCGATATCGATAATGTCAGCGCCTTCATTGACCATACGACGGGCTTGTTCGATAGCACTTTCTAAACCTACAAACTTACCGCCATCAGAAAAAGAGTCAGGGGTGACATTTAAAATACCCATGATCTTTGGACTGCTCAGGTCTAAGGTGCGACCTCTTGCAGACAGAATGCGAGCTGCCATTTCATCTCCTTAACAGACATCAACCAAAACCTGCCCGATCATACTACAAAAGCATAGTATGAATAGTAAGCAGCTCAAGACATGCAAAAAGCACTCACTGCTAGTAGAGCTAACGTTAAAGTAAATTAATCGAGCTTGAGTTTGCTTCTATCAATGGGAATGTACTTATCAGTGCGTGTTGATGGATTAGGTGACTGATTATAAAAAGGCACATCCTCATCCTCGTTTGAACTCGTCTTCCCATGTGATGCCGGTACATAACCACTTGCATGGGGCTGCTGTTTAGATGGGGCATTCATTGTTGCCCTTGAATTTGCAACTGACGTTGCCATCGAGGACTCACTAGCAGTTGCTGCGTTGGCTGCAACTTGTTGCTGATAGGCAGCATCTAATGCAGGATCATATGTATGAGAAGAGTTGCTGCCAAATTCATGTTTAAGTTGCTGCAGAAAGTCAGCATTAAACTGCGATGGCTGATTTAACTGTGAAGATAAGTCACCAGCTGTCTGATCTCTTGGAGCTTGTTGCGGATAAAAAGATGAATCAGAGCTTTGTTGTGGAGCAATTGGCTGCGCAGCTTCTGGCATTGAATAACCATTTGTAGCGTACTGAGATCCAGCTTCATTAGGATTGTCGCTACTTTGAATAGGAATATACTGCTCAGTAGCGCCAGGATACATCATGGCATTGTCGCTAGGTCCGTAGTTTTGTCCTTGCTTACTAAATTGGCCGTTATTTTGACCAAGGTGTCCATATGGGCCATTATTTTGAACTGGGTTGCCATATGGTCCATTGTTTTGAACTGGGTTGCCATATGGGCCATTGTTTGGTGGCAGCTGCTCGCTTGGATTACCAAAGTTACTTGGCCCCATATAGTTTGAATTTGATGAGGCGGGCGCTGTTTGGCCAGAGTAGCCTTGGGCTGCAGTATAGGTTTCATAGCCACTATGTCCAGCTTGCTTATAAGCATCAGCAGTATAGCCAGGAGCGGTGATCTCATAATCCTCTTTGCCAGTCATGATGGACTTTAAAGTCACACGTTTGGTAAGAGACGAGGTGGTGTACGGTGCGTGTCGTTCTGGTATGGACTGCATCGCAGGTGAAAAGCCACCATTCAAGCCGTCGCCATTAAAGTTACCGTGGTTAAAGTTTCCGTTATTAAAACTTGCGTTGCTATTGTTGGCGTTGCGGCCTCGGTCTTTATAGTCTTTTACATAGCTACGACGACGTTGATGCATGGAGCCCATTTCGGCAGCTGAGCGCATCTTGAGCAGACGTTTTATGAAGGCTCTTTCCCATGCGCTTTGAGTGCGCATAGTGGTGGTGCCCATCCAATAATTGATAAATGAACGTAGCTCTTGCTCTTGGTAGGAAAAGTCAGCTAAGCCAGCAAGTAGTGCCGCATCCTTAAAACCTGGTCCTGGTTGCCATGAAGCTACCATGGTAAATGGTGGCTGCGGTACAAAAGCTAGTTCACGGGCAAAAAGAGGCAGAATAATCGAAGCATTTTGCCATGACTGTGCTTGATTAAGACGATGAATGAGCCCATGTTGCTCAAGCTCGTTTAAAGCAATCTCAATATCATAGATAGTTGGATTGCAAGGCATTGCCATACTGCTAGAGATAAGCTTGCGGCTTAAATCAACAGGGTCGATAAGCGAGTGTCCTTGGCGCACTTGCGGCTGAATATAAAAGACATACATGCTACGCGCCATATGCGATAGCGTCTGGCTTTGCAATTGGTTAAATTCGGCGCGGTTGAGCATATATCTATCCAGTTATGAATATAAAACACACTAAGGTCACAGTAAGTAAAAATCACATCTACCAATGGCTCATGCATAAGCCTAAGATCATGGTGATCCCGTTACAGCTTGCCTGAGACCATGGTGATCCTGTTATAGCTAGCTGAGACCAGGGGGATCCTGTTATACCTAGCTGAGACCATGGTGATGAGGGTATTGCTTGCCTGATACCATGGGCGAGCCTCTAACAGAATGCTTGGTAGTGATTTTAAAGGGCACATGTTGCGCTAAAGATAGCACAGGGATGAGCGCATAGATCAACTAGTGCAATTTAGTTGATCTATGGCTGAGTAGAACTAGTGGCGTGTTTAGATGGTGCGGGTGCCAGGAACAGGTGTGATAACTTTTTGACCTGCAATGATGGCGTCTAAGTTTTGTAAGACCAAATCAGCCATAGCTTTGCGGGTATCATGAGTGCCTGAGGCTGCATGAGGCTGCAGTGCTACATTTGGCAGGCCCATTAAGCCCTCAGGAGCGCATGGCTCAGTTTCATAAACATCAAGACCAGCACCTGCAATAGTATGATTCTTGAGAGCCTCGACTAGATCTTCAGTGTTAACGATAGAGCCACGAGCAATGTTAATTAGATAGCCATCCTTGCCTAAAGCCTCGAGGATTTCCTTGTTAACACAGTGGCGGTTATCTGCAGTAGCTGGCATTGCAAGCATCAGAACATCAGACCATGCAGCCATGTCTTTGAGGGTAGCAAAGTAGTGATAAGGCACATCTTTTTGCTCATGGCGTCCGTAGTATCCAATCTCCATCTTGAATGCTAATGCGCGAGAGGCGATCTCCTTGCCAATACGGCCAAGACCTGCAATGCCCATCTTCTTATGACCAATAGAAGTGGTTAGAGGAAATGGCTTTTTAGCAACCCACAGCTTGTTTTCAATATGTTCTTGAGCAAACTTTGCTAGGCGGGTGCAGTCAAGCAAGAGCATCATGGCTGTATTGGCCACATCGTCATTAAGCACATCAGGAGTATGGGTTACAAAGATATTGCGGCTAATGGCCTCGTTAACGTCGATTTGATCGTAGCCCACGGAGAAACACACGATGCCTTTGAGATTTGGAGTAGTCTCATAGTCACTTGGAGCAAACTTTGAGATGCCAGATGCGATGACAAAGTCAGTTTTGGCTCTAACCTCTGCTCTTTGAGCTTCATCTAATTTGCTATCTACAAAGAGTTCACCACGCTTTTTAAGCTCTTCCTCTAAATATGAAGGCATGTCGAAAGCGCCCACCTTGAGTAATGTCAGTCCCATAGCATGCTCCTGTATAAAACAAGTGACTTAAGCGCCTGAGCGCCTATAACCGTAGCAACACTGCCATCAATTAATGACTAGCAACTCATTAAGCTTACTACTTTAAGAGCTAGATGCCAGTTTTGTTACTCAGTTTTGCCATGAACTTAACAAGCGTGAAGTAGTTCCGCGATTTGTACGCCAAATGCGTATATGTTCAAACTATGTCATTCCAAAAGCTAATTGCTTACAAACACCATTTATTGCATGGCAAGAGGTCAGTATCTTCAAAACAAGTTCACAAACACTACTCTTTGATGAAAAGGCTGGCTCATAGCCCTGAGTATAGGCGGTTTTAGGCTTGTTTTGGCTTGCTTTGGTGTATATGACTTTGTTCAGACAAAAGAATTTTTTGTTAAGCAATGTTGCAAAAGCTAAATGCTAGGTTATACTGTTATTGTATTTGAACAGTTGTTCAAATAGTAATCTAAGGTTAAGTGTTAGATATGGTGCTGCACTCTTAGATTTAACGTGTTGTCTTACTTACTGTCCTTTAGGCAAAGATAGGCTCAAACAATGATACTTTCTTAAGCCTGAAGGCGATATTAAAAGGGTTTTCTTATGAAGGTACGTTGCGATATTAACGGTTTAGATTGTCCTCACTGTGCAGCTAAGTTAGAAGGCTTATTAAAGCAGCATGCTGAGATTGACGAGGCTAGCATCAACTTCCCAATGAAGTCTTTGGTCTTAGATGTTGCTGATGATGCCGATGAGGACCACATTGTTGAGTGCGCACAGAAGATCGCCGATGACATGGAAGATGGCATCGAGATCAACATACGCGACTAGTGTTGTGGGTGTAAGCGCCATTTGGTTTTTAAGCTGTTTGGTATTGCTTTGGGGCACATAAGTGCCCTTTAGCTAAGGAATGACGGACTAATATCATGTTACAGACCATGAATACTCAGTTAAAGGTGAGGCTGTTGCTTGGCCTTTTAACTATTGGCATTTTGCTAACTGGCATGATTGACAACTTGTATATGCAGATCGCTTTATGTGTTCCGGTGTACTTGTTTGTTTCATATCCAGTGTTGATTGCTGCCTTTAAAGATCTCTTCATGCGTCGTCGCATGTCCGAGAAATTCTTGATGTCAGTTGCTACCTTCGGTGCATATGGCTTAGGCGATTTTGCAGAGGCCTTAGCGGTTATGGTTTTCTACTTAATCGGTGAGGCATTCGAGGAGTATGCAGCAGCTCGTTCTCACAATGAGATCTCATCTTTAATTAAGCTCAAGCCAAGTAAGGTGCGGGTGATTAATGAGGATGGCAGTGAGGAGATCTTACGTCCACGTAAGGTCAAAATTGGCTCACGTATTCGTGTACTAGCTGGTGAGTCGGTAGCTTTAGACGGTACTTTAGTTGATGCAGCTGCCTCCGTAGATATGAGTGCTCTGACTGGTGAAAGTGAGCCAGCATTATTTACCAAGGGTCAAGAAGTACCATCAGGTGTTATTAATACTGGTAAGGTCTTTGAGCTTATCGTTACTAAGGATAGTAAGAATAGCTCCATTACTCGTCTTCTCAACCTGATTGAAGATGCTGCAGCTAACAAATCACGCCCAGAGGCGCTCATCACTCGCTTTAGTGTCTACTACACTCCAATTGTCGTAAGCTGTGCAGTCTTAATGGCATTAGTTCCATTAGTAATGCCAAATGAGGACTATGCAAACTGGATTACCCGTGCTTTAGTGTTCCTGGTAGTATCCTGTCCTTGCGCTTTAGTACTGTCAGTTCCTTTATCTTTCTTTGGTGGCTTAGGCGCGATCTCCAAGATCGGCGTTATGGTCAAAGGCTCTATTCATATTGAGTCCTTGTCTAAGCTTAAATCTATTGCTTTTGACAAGACCGGTACTATCACTAAAGGTAAGTTCTCCGTCATCGATATTAAGATCTTTGGTGATGATGCTGCCGCTAATGACAGCTTAAAGCGCCAGAGTGTACTTGAAAAGCTCTATGCACTAGAGAGTCTAACTACTCATCCAATTGGTGCGGCCATTGTTAATTACTGCCAAGAGCAGGGTATTGAGCTTAAAAAAGCCGATGACGTGCATGAGATTACTGGTTACGGCATTAAAGGCATCGTGGATGGCAGTGAAGTTTATGTAGGCAAAGAGCAGCTCTTAACTGAAAAGCTCGGACTTAGCGTACAAAAGAGCGAGCTTACTGGCACTGAGGTGTATGTTGTAGAGAATAATGTAGCTTTAGGACGCATTATTCTTGCTGATGAGATTAAGGAGTCAGCAGCTGTAGCATGTCAGGAGCTTAATAACTTAGGCATTAAAACTTACATGATTACTGGCGATAAGAACGCTGTTGCTGCAGATATCGCCAAGCGTTGCAATATCAGTGCTTTCTATGCTCAGCAATTACCAGAGGATAAGCTTAGCACCTTACAAAAGATTAAAAGCAATGATGAAACTGTCGGCTTCGTTGGCGACGGTATCAATGATGCTCCGGTACTGGCATCTTCAGATGTAGGTTTTGCCATGGGTCAGTTTGGCTCTGCATCAGCAGTTGAAGCTGCAGACATCGTAGTTATGAACGACGATCTTAAAAAGATTCCAATGACTGTGGAACTAGCTCGTCGAACCTATGCTTTAGCCAAACAAAATATGGCCTTAGTGATTGCAGTTAAAGCGATTATTTTGATCTTAGGCGCTTTAGGTATTGCCAATATTTGGCTAGCTATTCTTGGTGACGTGGGCTTATGTATCATTGCTGTGCTCAACGCCATGCGCCCACTATATTGGGTTAAGTCTAAACAATACGACATCAAAGAGATCGCACAAGCATCCTAAGTAGCACCAAGATCTTGGCTACATGCACAAGCATCCTAAGTAGCACCAAGATCTTGGCTACATGCACAAGCATCCTAAGTCGCCCCATGATCTTGGCTACATGCACAAACAACCTAAGTAGCTCGAGGATCTTAGCTTATGCATGAGCATGCGCTCATGATCTTGGCTACATATACGCTCAAAAGCCCTGCAAGCTCATCCTTGTGGGGCTTTGTCTTTTTGGGCGGGTGGCAACCAAAAAGCTAAACAGCGAGGCATACAACCGAGATTGGCCAATGATCTTGCACGGCTGGCAAATGCACCTGATCTCCACGCGATCATCAAGTGAATGCTACAAAGACAGAAAGGCAGAGCGACTAAACACTGAGGAAAGCATGCTTGCAAAATAACTTGCAAACAAGATCAACAGGAGTCGATGCAGTTGCTAATTAGGATGTTGAGATCAGGATTGCAAAGTTAATAAAGTGATGGCTAATGTAGCGAAAGATTATTGGTAATGAGCATGGTGATTAATACAAAATATGATAAAAAAACCATCAACAACTGATGCAAAATGGTGCGTATTTGGAAACTTATTTGGGGCAAAGATGGTTGATGTTTTGTGAGTAAAATAGCTTATATATCAATGTTAGATAGTGAGTCGGGGTTTGTTGTTTTGTGATAACTTTAGTTAGTCTGAAATAATTTTAGTAACCTATTGCTAACTGTAGTTAAAAGTTTGCTATTATCTACCTCGACAGATCCTAACGTTTAACGCCAAGGTCCTCCACATGCCTTGGCGATCCTTCTTAGATCTTCACTTTCCAACCAAGCTTAGTTGCTGCATAGCGAGCATATGTGGTTCAGATACTTATCAAACTTTGCTCATACATGCCAAAGCGAATATTTAGCACCTCACAAAAGTTCTCTTCATCTTGATGCAACAGCTTGTTTTTAGCTACAGACGCATTAAGCAAAACTATTTATCCCATTGAGTCTCAACTCTAAACATGGTTCCATTCCATCAAGCGATCGCATAGAGTATAGGCTTTCATAGCTACAGATATTTGCATGCAGTAAGTAGAGCTAAAGCGTAGTTATCTCTTAGCGCATAATTGGTCGCTGTTCGCTTATTTAAAGGGTTACAAGAAGTCAAACTTTTACAAAGAGTTATATAAACTGCAGCGTTGCTTAGTATATAATTGTGACCTAGGTCACATGTATTTTTGTAATAAGCAGATTGTGCAATATCTGCATGAAGCTTTTGGCAAAACACAAATAATAGTGACGCTTTGTATAGTTGTAGCAGTCAATTAGACTGCATTTATTTGAATTAAGGCGATAGGTTCAGTCATGAGTCTTGTGCACAAAGAGCGTTTTTCGATTAAAGGTATGTCCTGCGCAGCATGCCAAGCGCGAATTGAGAGGGCCGTAAGTCAGCTTGAAGGAGTTGATGAGGTTAGCGTGCAATTATTGCAAAACACGATGACGGTAACCTATCAAGATAACCTGAGCTCTGATGATATTTTAACTGCAGTTAAAGGTGCTGGTTATGAGGCAGCTCTCATCGATTTATCCATCGGCACCAAGCAGCAAAGCGCTTACACTCAAGAAGTTGTGCAGCGTGAGGCAGCCTTCTTTAAAATCCTAATTGCCTCCATTGCCGTTACTATCGTGCTCATGTGCATTTCCATGGCTCCGATGTTTGGCATTATTTTCATAGACTCTGCTCATGACAATGCTTACATACAATTAGTGCTGAGCTTGATCGTCATTGCCCTTAATTACAATTACTTCAATTCAGGCTTTAAAGGCTTAGTAAAGTTCTCTCCAAACATGGACTCCTTAGTCTCCATCAGTGTGGGTGCATCATTTATCTACTCATGCGCGGCATTGGCACATATGCCAGAAGGACTTAATGTTGACCATGCACATGACTATGCTCTGTACTTTGAGTCTTGTGCCACCATCCTTACCTTAGTTAGTGTCGGTCGTTATCTTGAGAGCAAGGCCAAGCTTAAGGCTTTAGATGCCAATAATGCCTTGTTAGAACTTGCTCCAACCACCGTTACCGTGCGTCGAATTAAGAACCTGGCAAGTGCTTGCTGCAGCGCTGATACAGACAATGGCTGCTGCGACACATCCGATCATGAGCTTGCAAGTTCTTCTAATGCTTCAAAAGCTAACTTACTTAGTGCTAAGGAAGGTAAAGATCTTGCCTCTGAGCCACAATATGACGCATCTAAGTACTATGAGGAGAGCATTCCTTTAAGCGAGGTTAAGGTAGGCGATGAGATCGTGGTGCGTCTTGGCGATCGCATCGGTGCAGATGGCATTGTTATTGAGGGCTCTGCTTATGTAGATGAGTCTGCTTTAACTGGCGAGCCTATGCCTGTAAAGAAAGAGAATGGATCTCAAGTTCAAAGTGCTACTTTCTTAACTAGCGGCTATATGATTTACCGCGTACAGAAAGTGGGTAAAGATACCACCTTATCTAAGATCATCGAGCTTGTTAACGAAGCCAATAGCCAAAAAGCTCCGATTGCTCGTCTTGCAGATAAGGTAGCATATTACTTTGTTCCAGCTGTGATCTTAATTGCCATTATCACTGGTGCAATTTGGATCTTATCTGGTTACCCTGGCAATGTAGCATTAACCTTTGCAGTAAGCGTTTTAGTGATCTCTTGCCCTTGTGCTTTAGGCTTAGCAACTCCAACTGCTATTACTGTAGCCACCGGACGTGCTGCATCTGTAGGCGTACTCTTTAAGAGCCCTCAGGCTTTAGAGAATCTTCACCGCATCAATACCTTAATCTTTGATAAGACAGGTACTGTCACTGTAGGCAAGATGGATGTGATGGCAGTTAATGCCCTGCATGAAGATGAGCTTAGTGTTAGTGAAGTTTTAAGAGTAGCCCATGCTTTAGAAACTCGTAGTGAACATCCAATTGCTAAGGCCATTACTTCATATGCAAACAATGTCGCAGAGAAGGTAGGCTTCCAAAGTTCTGCTGTTAATGGCGAACACGTTGCCACTGTAAGCTTTAATGCTGCAGCAGATCTTAGTGTAGAGCACTTTAATAATCTTGAGGGTAAGGGTGTCACTGCTCTTATTAATGGCCATCGTTACTACATGGGCTCCAAGAAGTTCTTATGCGACACTATTGCACAAGCACATGCAATGTTGCCAACTGATCCTGTGGATGATCGTCCATATGATCCTGACATCAAAGAAGAGCGTAAGCATATTGGTAAGAAATACATTAGCGTTTATCTGTTCGATGATACTAAGTGCTACGCTATTTTCGAGCTTGGCGATCAGATCAAGGACAGCGCATATGGTGCTGCTAGCGATGTTAAGCTCTTAGGCGTTTGCCCTGTGATGGTATCAGGTGATAGCGAAGAGGTTGTCTCTTATGTAGCATCACAGCTTGATATCAAGTCTTATTTAGGCAGCTGTATGCCAGAGGATAAAGCTCAATATATCAAGATGCTTAGCTATGAAGGTGCTGTTACTGCCATGCTCGGTGATGGTGTAAATGATGCCCCTTCATTGCGTGCTGCAGATGTTGGTATCTCTCTGACTGGTGCTACTGATATTGCTACTTCTTGTGCTGATGTAATCTTAGTACGCAATGACTTAACCAAGGTTGTTGATGCTATTGCTCTGTCCCGTTTAACTATTCGCAACATCAAGGAAAACTTATTCTGGGCATTCATCTATAACATCATTTGTATTCCGCTTGCAGCCGGTGTCTTATTTATACCTTTAGGCTTGCAGCTCAATCCAATGATCGCCGCTTTACTTATGTCATTAAGCTCCCTGTGCGTGGTGACTAACGCGCTGCGTTTACGTAACATGCCACTTGCTGATGCCTTAAAGTATTTTGATGCCAACAATATTCGAGTTGGCCTTGCCGCACATGAGTCTGTCTTCTCTATCATCAAGGCTCATGCCACCGTCGCAGCTTTGTCAACTC
Source organism: uncultured Anaerobiospirillum sp. (assembly GCF_902485895.1). Lineage (NCBI taxonomy): Bacteria > Pseudomonadati > Pseudomonadota > Gammaproteobacteria > Aeromonadales > Succinivibrionaceae > Anaerobiospirillum > uncultured Anaerobiospirillum sp. Next base: position 55,252 of record NZ_CABTML010000071.1, read on the forward strand.
GTGCATCTAAGAGTGAGCCTTCTGTAACCGAAGTTGCTTGCAAGTACAATCGCAACAAGGATATGCTAAGCCCATCAGCATCCCAATCTCTAGTGTATGCACAAGAGACTGTAGTAACTGAGCACAATACCAATCAAGATCACGAGCCATCTGCAAGCGATCCGTTGCAAGCGCAAGCAACACAAATGCAAGCAGCACAAGTGCAAGGATCTGGCGATGCAAAAGGAGAAAAGTCGATTGAAAAGATCATCAAGATCGAGGGCATGAGCTGTCAGCACTGCGTCAAGAGCGTCACCAAGGCCTTAAATGCAGTTGCGGGGTGCTCAGTAGTCGAGGTCTCACTTGAGAACAAGTGTGCTCGTGTGAGTGTAGATAAAAGTGTAACTGACGAGGCTTTATCTCAGGCAGTTACAGATGATGGCTTTGAGGTTTTAGGTGTAGAGCAAGCCTAAAAGCATCAATGCTAATTAGCTGCTGCGACCAACGCGGCGGCTTGAAACAAGCCAAAAAAGGGGGCGACCACATGGTCGCCCTTTTTCATAATTGAGCAAAGTTAAATTTGCCAAATGCTATGCGCAATAACATTGTCACTTAGATAGCGGTGCGAAGGACAATTACAGATAACAGCACCAAATCCTCTCTTAACTCCCAAGTTATCGAGCTCACTAAAGTGTCGCGTCATGGAAATATTTGGCTGTTCTGACTTTTTGATTTCAACAGGGTAGTACATGCCATTAGCATGAATTAAAAGATCGATTTCTATTTGTTTCTTGGCATCTCGGTAATAGTACAAGTCTGGCTCTAGACCATTATGTCGCCAGCTTTTTAGAATCTCCGTGATGACGAATGTTTCGAAAAAAGCACCTGCACTTGTATATCGTTGCATTTCTTCAGCCGTTGTGAATCCACATAGGTAGGCCGCTAATCCAGTATCGCAAAAATAAATTTTAGGAGATTTTGTGAGTGTCTTTGTAGCATTTGTTGAAAACGGCTTGAGTTGGTAGATTAAGCCGCTTGCTTCTGCAATGCCTAGCCATCTTTTTACCGTTGGCTCTGTCACTCCAGTTAGTTCAGATATTTTGTTAATTCTAAGTTCTTGACCAGTGCGTATGGCAAGAGCTTTAATGAATTTTTTGAACTCAGCTAGTTTCTCAACGTTTCCAAGTGTTCTTATATCTCTCTCAAGAAAAGTTTGTATAAAAGACTCTAAGAACTGACTCCGCCCTTTAGAATTCATATTGGTTAGCTTAGGCCAAGCACCTTGCCAAATTACGTCCCATGTTTCAGAAGGCGATCTTGGGTCTAAATGGTTTTTGAGATCCTCAGAGGGGATATAGATTGACTGCACTAGGCCTTTTCCTTCGCGCTCATAGATACTTAGTGGCATCAAATGAACCTCGAAGATCCTTCCGGCCAAAGAGTCTCCAACATTTTGCATTAGTGAAAAACGTTGAGATCCAGAAATCCACACTTGACCGCATACATCGCTTTTGTCGATTTCGGCTTTAACTTGTCTAAATAATTGCGGTACTCTTTGAATTTCATCGATGATTAGAGGTAGCTGATGCTGCCTAAAAAACGCACTTGGTGCATTTGAGGCAAGTTCATAGTCTTCAGAATTATCTAAGTTGACGTAGTTACGCTCTTCCGTAACTAATTTTTGCAAAAGAGTACTTTTGCCTACTTGTCGCATCCCGCTAACAAGTATAACTTTGAAGTTATTGCAGAGAGAATCGAATTCGTTCTCTGCAGTTCTATGAATATACATTACGATATTCTCCATCCATGAGTAAATTATAAACAAGTGATATCATTTTAAATATGATTTAAGAATAATTCTGATATGCATATCAGAAAAAATCTAAAGTGCATGTTGGAAAATTCATATATGCATGTTAGAAAAATCCGAAAGTGTATGTTAGAAAAATTCTAACACGGCTTTTGAAAAATCCGAAAGTGTATGTTAGAAAAATTCTAACACGGCTTTTGAAAAATCCGAAAGTGTATGTTAGAAAAATTCTAA